>NZ_DDKU01000127.1:13253-53924 GCF_002339775.1 Thalassolituus sp. UBA2590 | reverse complement strand
CCATTACCCGTGGTTGTACTGGCAACAGAAGAGCGCGATCTGGATTCCCGCCTGGCGTTCTACGATGCCGGTTGTGATGACCATATACAGTTTGGTAACGGCGCAGAGCTGCAGGTTCGCCTGATGAAGGCGATTTTTAACCGCATTGCCAACGAGCAGCTTAAACAGCAACTGGATAAGGCTAATGAGATGGCCTTTATCGCTATGTCGGACACTTCAGACCTTGGAGTAAACATCCAATTTCTTCTGGACATTAATCAGTGTGAGAACCTCGATCAGGCGGGGATGCGACTGTTTCAGGCACTTAAAAGTTACAACATCAGTAGTTCCCTGCAGATTCGCAGTCGTTTCGGTGAAAAGAACATGGAAGCGAATGGGATGGCGAAGGACCTGGAGTCGACCTTACTGCGCGAGTGCAGCGAAATGGGGCGCTATGTCGATTTCGGTAAGCGCTCCATCATGAACTACGGTCGGGTCTCGCTGCTGGTCAGAAACATGCCGGTAGACGACGCGAACAAATACGGTGCGATCAAGGACAATGTCTTTTCACTGCTACAGGGTTTGGATGCCAGAGTCGGCGCTTTGGATAATGTTGAGTCGCTGAAACTCGAAAGTCAGCTTGTAGTTAAGCTGACCTCACGGATGACCAGCATTATGGAAGGCATCGACAAAGGGTATCACGATGTTATGGTTAGCATTGCCGATGCGGTGGAAGACATTGCCGATGGCATTGAGCAGGAAATCCAGTTCCTGGGCATGGACGAGCAACAGGAGCGGGTAATTCAGAAGGTTCTTGAGAAGGGGATCCTCGAGACCAACCGGGTTTTCAACGAGGGCCTGAAGATGGACAAGAGACTGACAGGCTACCTCACCGAAGTCGGCCGGGTATTCGCCTCTGATAAAGTAAAGACCGAGGAATTAATGGCTCTGGTCGAAAAGATACCGGCGAGCGGTTGATCCGCTCGGATCAACCCTTCTTCAATCACCTATCAATGACGTTTAAGGTGGTCACTCAGGGTTTCGTCAGTGACAAACATGTCGTCTGAGATATCACCAGACATAAGCTCATCAGTCATGGGTTTCCCTGGAATCGCGTGTCCCTCGCTTGCCCACTCGCCAAGGTCGATCAGCTTGCAGCGCTCACTGCAAAAAGGGCGGTACTTCTCTTCTGGGGTCCATTGGACCGTTTTTTCGCACGTTGGACACTTAACTTCCACGAACACCTCAGGTTAATTGCAGGTACGACTGATGAAGCGGTTCAAGCTGACTGTACAGGGCTTCAAGATTGCCTGAATTATCCACCGCATCGTCTGCTCTCTGCAACCGCTCTGAGCGAGGTATCTGTGCTGCAATAATACGGCGAATCTGTTCTTCCTCGTTGCCATCACGTGAAGAGGCTCTTTCAACCTGAATCTCTTCTGGAACATCGATCACCAGGGTGCGGGCGACCAGCTCGCTCTGACCGCTCTCAAACAAAAGTGGAGATTCCAGAATGGCGTAGGGGGATGTCGCTGCTTTTAATTGCGCAATAATGCTATCCCGTATTCGCGGGTGGGTCTGGCTCTCCAGCCATTTGCGTTCATCAGGTTCTGCAAAGACTTTTGCACGTAGCCAGGCACGGTTAAGCGTACCATCATCATGAAGGGCTTCAGACCCATATCGCTGTTTGATGGCGAGCAAGGCAGGTTGGCCTGGCTCAACCACTTCACGGGCGACAATATCGGCGTCGACGACGACAATCCCCTGGTTTCTGAAATACGCGCTGGCAGCGCTTTTACCACTGCCTATGCCACCGGTAAGGCCGAGAATAAACATACTGATTGAGAGCCTGCTTCAAACAATACTAAAAAGAAAAGAACGAACAGGCCTGAACCTTCGACCTGTAAAAGCGACTTGCAACGGCACCCCGTAAGAGCTATTCGAAGAGCCGCTTATATGACCGAGAAGTACCACTGCGTGATTTCATTACCCCACATGGCTACGATCCAACCAGCCATAGCGAGATAGGGGCCGAAAGGAATGGGAACCTGACGATCACGTCCAAGTACAATCACTCCTGCGATACCAACGACGGCACCGACAACGCTCGACATAATGATAATGGTGAGTAACGACTGAAAGCCGAACCACGCGCCAAGTGCGGCGAGAAGCTTGAAGTCACCGTAGCCCATACCATCTTTGCCCGTGAGCAATTTGAAGACCCAGAAGAATCCCCAAAGCACGCCATAACCAAGCGCCGCCCCAAGAACAGCCGACTGAAGGTCAGTAAACATACCTTGCGTATTGAGCAGTAAACCGAGCCAGAGCAAGCCTAGCGTTAATGTGTCTGGCAGGATCTTATGATCAATATCGATAACCGACATCGTAATCAGGAGCCAGGTGAACACCAGCATCGCCAGCAGAGCCCAGCCCCATTCAAACTTAAGCAGTAAGAGGCCGCTCATTACTGCCGTAGCGATCTCGACCAACGGGTAACGCAGGCCAATACGAGTGCCACACGACGCGCACTTACCTCGTAGGAAAATCCAGCTGAATACGGGGATATTCATCCACGGCTTAACCGGTGCCGAACAAGAAGGACAGTGGGAGGCTGGGGTAACCAGATTATAACTCTTGCTCAGGTCTTTAATGGCTGGGTGATCAGGGAGTTCTTCCTCCATCCCCTGGCACTCTTCCTTCCAGCCTCTGAACATCATGATTGGCATACGTAGAATGACGACATTCAGGAAACTGCCAATAAGCAGGCTGAGGATAACAATCAACGGGACCAGTACTTCGAAATTCTGTGATAAGTAAGTAGCCAAGTCCGCCATCAGACGACATCACCCATTTGGAAGATCGGTAGATACATTGCCACGATTAAGCCACCGATGACGACACCTAAAAATATCATCATTGCTGGCTCTATCATCGCGGTAAGGCTATCCACTGCGTTGTCGACCTCCTCTTCATAATAATCAGCAGCCTTGCTAAGCATCTCATCAAGCGCTCCTGACTCTTCACCAATACTGGTCATTTGTACAACCATGTTAGGAAATATTTTCGCCGACCGCATTGATAAGTGAATCTGTTGGCCAGAAGCAACGTCTTCTTTTATTTTGTATACAGCATCTCGATAGACAGAATTACCGACAGCGCCTGCGACCGAATCAAGTGCATCGACGAGAGGGACACCTGCTGCGAATGTAGTCGACAATACCCTCGCGAATCGAGCAACTGCGGCTTTAATTATCAGGTTGCCAAAAACGGGGACTCCAAGGAGAGACGCTTGTACGCGATCCTTGAAAGACTTTGACTTCTTATAAGCCTGATAAAAAGCTGTACCAGTAATGACTAGTATTGCAATGAAGTACAGATAGTATTCTTGCGTGATCTCCGAAATATTAACGACAAATTGAGTTGGAGCCGGTAATTCAGCACCAAAATTATTGAACATTTGTTCGAACGAAGGTACTACTTTCACGAGTAGTATAATCGTAACTACAAAAGCGACGAAGAGGGTGATAACTGGATACATCATCGCTTTCTTCATCTTAGCTT
Organism: Thalassolituus sp. UBA2590; assembly: GCF_002339775.1. Taxonomy (NCBI): domain Bacteria; kingdom Pseudomonadati; phylum Pseudomonadota; class Gammaproteobacteria; order Oceanospirillales; family Oceanospirillaceae; genus Thalassolituus; species Thalassolituus sp. UBA2590. Next base: position 50,384 of record NZ_DDKU01000127.1, on the reverse strand, counting down.
TCAGTGCCTCGGACTTCTCTTTGTACAGGGCGACCTTATCAAGCATCGTCTGCAGGGTACCAGCCTGTTCACCTGACTCAATTAAGTTACAGGTCAGGTCGTCGAAATGTTTTGGATGCTGCCGGAGTGCTTCAGCAAAGTCGTTACCAGATGATACTGAGTCTCTTATCTCAGTAATAATGTCTCTCATTGCCCTGTTATCGGCGCTGTCACTGACGATATCAAAAGATTGGACTAGTGGTACGCCGGCCTTGACCATTGTAGCCATCTGTCTGGTAAAAAAAGTTATGTCGCTGGATTTGATCTTCTTAGAGGATTTACCTCCAATACCAAATAAAGGTTCGGTTGCTTTCTTAACTTTTCTGGGCTCAATACCTTGTTTTCGCAGTTGGGCTTTAGCATAGGCAGAGTTGAGCGCGACAATCTCGCCTTTGGTATTCTGCCCACGGCGATTGACGCCTTCCCAGGTAAAAGTGCTTGTTTTTTGTTGTTTTGGCATCGTTATAAACTCTGTTGCACTGACGTTACCGACAGAGGGTTAATCCATGGTGACACGATTGGCTTCTTCGAGGCTTGTTACGCCAGAGGCAACCTTTATAAGTGCCGATTTTCTGAGGCTTGCGAACCCCTCGCCCCGGGCTGCATCTGAAATTTCGATAGAATTTCCTCCCGACATGATAATACGAGAGACTGCGTCTGTAACCTTTACTACCTCATAGATACCGACGCGCCCTTTGTAGCCACCGTTGCAGTGTGCGCAACCGACCGGATGGTAAAACTCGCCTGACTCTATCTGTTCGCTATCGAATCCCGCTTCCGTAAGGGCCTCCTTTGGAATATTCGCAGGTTGCTTACAGTGACTGCAAAGTCGGCGAGCCAGCCGTTGGGCAATAATCAAGGATACCGAGGTGGCAATATTAAAGGCGGGTACTCCCATATTGGCTAGTCGCGTAAGTGTTTCTGCAGCGCTATTCGTATGAAGTGTCGATAAAACTAAGTGACCTGTTTGCGCAGCCTTAATAGCAATCTGGGCGGTTTCAAGATCCCGGATCTCACCGACCATAACAACATCAGGATCCTGACGCAGGAATGAACGGAGAGCTGAGGCGAAATCAAGGCCAACTTTGTTGTTAACGTTGACCTGGTTAATGCCTTCCAGGTTGATCTCTACCGGGTCCTCAGCCGTAGAGATGTTGGTGCCTTCTACATTAAGGATATTCAGGCCAGTGTACAGCGAAACTGTTTTACCAGAGCCCGTTGGCCCAGTTACCAGGATCATTCCCTGCGGGTTTGATAATGCTTCGAGGTAGAGCTGTTTCTGATCTTCTTCGTAGCCGAGGGCATCAATACCGAGTTTAGCTGATGTAGGGTCTAGGATTCGCAAGACAATTTTTTCTCCCCAGAGAGTGGGAAGCGTATTAACACGAAAATCTATAGCTTTGTTTTTGGAGATTTTCATTTTTATACGACCGTCCTGCGGGATTCGCCGTTCAGAAATATCCATTTGTGACATTACTTTCAGGCGGGCTGCAATCTTACCTGCTAAGTTAATCGGTGGTTGGGAAACTTCCTTGAGCACACCATCTGTACGGTAACGTACGCGATACCGCTTTTCATAGGGCTCAAAGTGGACATCGGAAGCTCCGATTCGGATAGCATCCAGGAGTATTTTGTTGACGAACCTTACAATAGGAGCATCATCGCCGGGTGTAACATCCGTTTCCTGTTCTTTCTCACGACTTTCAGGGTCTTCTAGGTCTATATCGTCAAGAGAACCATCCAATTCACCAAATGCATCCTCAAGGCTTGTATCGGAGGAACTCAGCAATCTATCTACGGCGGCAGACAGTTTGTCCTCTTCGACAAGTACTGATTCAACAGTCATGCCGGTATTAAACTTAATTTCGTCAACCGCGCTGATTAACGACGGATCGCTTTGTGCAACGAATAAGCGATTCCCTCGTTTAAAGAGAGGAAGAATCCGGTGCTTTTCTATCAGTCCCAGGTTAACAACGTCACTTGGTGCTAATTCGAAGTCGAAGGTGCTGAGGTCAAGAACTGGTAAGCCAAATTCTTCTGAAGCTACCCAAGAGATATCATGAGCTAAAGACGGATTTTGTTGAACAGCAATGGATACAAAAGAACTCTTCTCGGCCTTAGTGTCCCGCAAGATATTTTCAGCGACGTGGTGATCGATTAATCCCTGCTCCACTAAGCGGCGGGGTAGCCCAGTTAGTGTGGTCATTATGTTTACCTGTTTTATTTTAAAAAAATAGCAAAACTATAGATCTCAGACTATCGCGCGTTCACTCTAGAGAGAAGGAATTCACAGTTCAGAAAACAAAAAAGGCGCCAGAAGGCGCCTTTCGTCAGATGAAGGTATTACGGAGTAACTGGAGCAGTTACACGAGGAAGATTAGGAAGGTACTTCTCTTCAACTGATGATTTAGTGGTATCTACTTCAAAGCGTACCGCGCCAGCTGCATTTACACGTGGCGTGATCACAACTGATTCACCTCGCAAATCTTGCGAAACGTCTGCAGTGTTTAAGAAAGTTGTTGTAATGTCTGTTCCGTCCCACTCAACCGTTTCAATCAAGCCAGTAGTGGTACCTGTACCGTCAGATAAAACCGGTGACATCATGGCATCAAACTGAGCTGTTGTTGGTAGGCCGTTGTTAGAGGCTGCAAACTCTGCAATAGCGTTCTGGAACGGACGTGCCGCAGCCACTACCTCTGCGGTAGATGTAGCACGTTGCGTGTAGGTCTGATACTGAGGAACGGCAACTGACGCCAGAATACCGATGATCGCAACAACGATCATTAATTCAATAAGGGTAAAACCTTGTTGTGCTTTCATGTTTTTCATAGGGCTTCTCCACTCTCTTTCGAGATTTGTTATTGGGTGACTGCTTTCCGGTCCTTTTTTGGGGTGGCCCTTCCGGCGGTCTTACCTGTCATTAATCATGACTGTGGGATGGAGTTTGCCAAGCTTCTCTGAGACCAGCAAGCCCTGTTTTCGGGCTTAAGTCACATTTTTTGGCGTCATAAAAATATCTGCTCGAAAAACGCGCAAAAAGTTGGCAAAGAGTGACAATTATCGTCACTCTGGTGGGCATTTGCGGGAGGTGCGGCGCAAAATGACAGAGGCTTGTTGGCTTAGCCAACCATCCTCATCGACAGGTCAATCGCCTTACAGTCTTTGGTGAGTGCCCCGATCGAAATATAATCTACGCCGGTTTCTGCATACTGGCGCAAAGTGTCTTTAGTGATGCCACCTGAGGCTTCAAGTTTGATATTGCCTGCGCTTTTTTCTCGTGTGAAAGCGACAGCGACTTTCATATCGGCTGGGCTGAAGTTATCCAGCATGATGATGTCGGCACCAGCGTTGATCGCTTCTTCCAGTTGGGCCATGGTTTCTACTTCGACTTCCACGGGTTTACCCGGAGCAATTTCATGCGCCTGACGTACAGCATCTGAAATGCTGCCTGCTGCCATGATGTGGTTTTCTTTGATTAGAAACGCATCATAGAGACCAATGCGGTGATTGAAGCATCCGCCAACGGATACGGCGTATTTCTGTGCGATACGAAGGCCAGGAATGGTTTTTCGGGTGTCCAGTAATTTTACGCCAGTACCTTCGACAAGAGAGGCGTAGTGTTCACACAGTGTTGCCGTACCTGACAGGCTCTGCAGGAAGTTTAATGCGCAGCGTTCTCCACTCAGCAGTGAGCGTGACGAGCCTTTCAGTTCAAACAGTACCTGGTCAGCTTCAACGACGTCTCCGTCTTTGACTTTCCAGTCAACTTCGACCTCGGGGTCGACTTGCCTGAACACTTCAGTCACCCAGGCTTGCCCCGCAATGACCGCATGCTCCCGAGAGATGATACGTGCATGGCTTTTCTGCTCTGCCGGTATTAACTGCGCGGTAATATCACCAGTGCCGATGTCTTCTTCAATGGCGCGGGTAACTGCATTGCGGATGTCTGTCTGATGCTGAGTGAGGTCCATGGCGGGGCTTCGTTCTATGAGTGGGTTCATATCATGAGGGCGCGATTCTACACGAAGTCGCGCCCCAACTGATACAGCCCGTCCGGCTTACTACAGGTCTTTCTGGGAACCTTTTTGTAGATACTCCCGGGTGAGGCCGAACACGACCGGGCTGAGCAGAATCAGTGCGACCAGGTTAGGCAGGGCCATCATGGCGTTCAGAGTATCCGCTATGAGCCAGGCGACATTCAGCTCTTGTGTCGCACCAATGGGGATGGCTGCAACCCAGATAAGCCGGAATACCGGAACGGCTTTGATACCAAATAAGTACTCGGTACAGCGTTCGCCATAAAATGACCATCCGATAATGGTGGTGAAAGCAAACACTGCCAGCCCCAGCGTGACTATATACTGGCCAATCACCGGTAGCCCGGCGTCAAAGGCAGATGCGGTCAGGCTAGCGCCTGAGGCGCCGGTTTGCCAGGCACCGGATGCAACGATCACCAGGCCAGTAATGGTGCATATGATGATAGTATCGATAAAGGTGCCCAGCATCGCGATTGTACCCTGACGAACCGGGCTGTCTGTGGTTGCCGTCGCGTGTGCAATAGGAGCGCTACCCAGGCCCGCTTCGTTCGAGAAGACTCCTCGTGCGACACCGAACCGAATCGCAGCCCAGACGGTTGCGCCTGCGAAGCCCCCAGCGGCCGAAATAGGCGTGAAGGCATGTGTAACGATCAGCTCCAGTGCCGCCGGAATTTCATTGGCATAGATCCCCAGCAGAACGATACCGGCGATCACGTAAGTTATCGCCATAAACGGAACCAGCTTGCCCGCGACGTCTGAAATTCTGCGGATGCCCCCGATAAGAACCAGACCAACCAGAGTAGCAACCACCAGGCCCGTTACCCATTCAGGAATTCCAGTGCCGTCTGGTGAGATATGCGACATGGCGTCGGCCACCGAGTTGGCTTGTACACCGTTACCAATACCGAATCCCGCGAGCATACCGAAGAAAGCAAAGGCGACCGCAAGCCACTTGAATTTAGGGCCAAGGCCGTTGCGGATGTAGTACATAGGACCGCCGACAAAATGCCCTTTTTCATTCTTTTCGCGAAATCGAACGGCCAGTACGGCTTCAGAATATTTCGTAGCCATGCCAACAAGAGCAATGATCCACATCCAGAAAATGGCGCCAGGGCCTCCCATGGCGACAGCCGTTGCAACCCCGGCAATATTACCCGTACCAATTGTTGCCGACAGCGAGGTCATCAGGGCATTAAAGCCGGAGATTTCCCCTTCACCTTGTTTATGTCGGCCATGCCATAGTTCGACGAATCCAGTTTTCAGATATCGGATGGGGTAAGCTTTCAGTCCGATAGTCAAAAACAGCCCTGTTAGAGCAATCAGAGCCAGCATTGGCCAGCCCCAGACAATGCCATTGAGAGTATTCAGAAACTCCATTTTATATTCCTGTCATATTCGCTGGTTCCCGGACTATATCGGCCTGCTGTGTTTATGCCAAACTTGAAGCGCTGAAGAACAACATTGATTGCTTTGGAAAATGATGAAAATAACGAACGGTCGTCTGGATTCTGCCCGATGGATTCCATCCCCGAATTTTGGTCCTCGCCCGGACGACGGAGATATCTCTCTGCTGGTGATTCACAACATCAGTTTGCCACCTGGGCAATTTGGCAGCGGCTGTGTGCAACGCTTTTTCTGCAATCAACTTGATGCGGGGCAACATCCCTATTTTGAGACCATCGCAGACTTGCAGGTGTCCAGTCACCTGTTTATCGAGCGCGACGGTGCGATCACTCAGTTTGTAAGTTTTGATGATCGCGCCTGGCATGCGGGGCAGTCGCAATTTTCTGGCCGCGATAATTGCAACGACTATTCTATAGGAATAGAACTGGAAGGAACCGACACTGCTCCGTACAGCGATGCTCAGTATGAGCAGCTTACGGCGGTGACTGAGTGTCTTAAGCGGCATTACCGCATGATCACGGATGAGCGGATAACCGGGCATGAAGACATTGCCCCTGGCAGGAAGACGGACCCCGGGCCTGCCTTTGACTGGACGCGTTACCGTGCCTCGCTGGTCACGGGTGACGGGTGTCCTGAGGAGTAGAAATGAAGTTTCTCGTTCTGTTTGTCGTCTTATTATGGCAGCAGCGCTTCCCTTTACCGCATCGCAGCACCAGTAGCCGCACCTTCGCCTGGTGGCTGAAGCAGGTAGAAAGGCTGCCACGCTTTATGAACTGGCATCGCCATTTCAGGTACTCGGTTGTTGTGGTTCTACCGGTTGTCACTATTACGGCGGCGATGTTGCTGGCTGATCCCTATGCCTTTGGTCTGCTCAGTGTGTTACTGAAGATTCTTGTCTTGCTATACGTGCTGTCGCATATCAGTATCGGCAAGCACCTCGAAGCCTATCGCAGTGACTTAAAAAAGGGCGATACACAAGGGGCCTATCATTGCGCTGACCAGTACCTTGCAGTGCCGGAAGTACGTGTCAGCGATGACCTGACCACCATGAATCATCAGGTGATACGGGCACTTCTGCACCGTTGGTTTGAGTTCTTTTTCCTGATGGTTTTCTGGTACATGGTTGCGGATATTGCCGGGATTCTGTTGGCGTGGTTTTCTCTCCAATATGCGCGGGCAACGCATTGCGATGCACAGGGCTGGCGTTACCTGCACTGGATTGAGTGGATTCCCGTTCGGCTTCTGGGGTTAACCTATGCGCTTGCCGGAGACTTTCTGCGCGCATTCCCTGTGCTTCATTCTTACCTTTGGGATCGCACGACGCACAGTGCCGATGTTCTCTACCGTGTAGCAAATGAATCTCTGGCCGGGCAGTCAGTTACTATGTCGTGCCCGGTTGATGAGAGCGCTGAAGAGGCCGCTGCCGAACTTGATCGTTGGCAGCGCCTGCATATCCGCTCGTTGTCGGTGTGGATGGTTATTATTGCTACGGCGACTGTGGGTGGCTATCTGCTCTAACAGGCTGCTGAAAAACTATCTACGTTGTCATTGCTTCGTTAAAAACAGGCTCATAATGCTCATTTATGACTTATAAACTCCGCTTTTCGCCTGTTTTTGCCTTGCACTGACTGCCTCGAAAACGTGTTTCAACGGCCTGTTAACAGCCGGTTAGCCTTTGCTTGAGTGTACCGCCTGAGCTCCCAGCCAGGCGGCACCGCGCACTCCGCTGGAGTCGCCATGAACCGATTTTTTCAATGGCGTGACCACCGAATCGGAGAATACCCACTCCTGCCAGAGCTGCGGTACCACGTCGTAAACACTGTTGATGTTCGAGACGCCACCACCAAGCACGATAACGTGAGGGTCCATCAGGTTAATTACGGCGGCGAGTGCTTTCGCGAGTCGTCGGTGATGTCTGAACAACACGCCCTTAGCTTCTTCGTCACCAGCTTCTGCGGCTGCCACCCAGACTTCTGCAGGTTGGTCTTTACCGGTTTCTTCTCTGGCCTGTAAGCGAATTCCGGTGCCCGAGAGGATTGTCTCCTGACAGCCGGATAAACCGCAGTAGCAGTTCAGCACCGCATCTGAATCTTCGCGCCACGGGAGAGGGTTGTGCCCCCATTCTCCAGAAATCGCATTTGGCCCGGATACCAGGCTGCCTCTGACAACCCAGCCTCCGCCGCATCCAGTACCCACAATCACAGCAAATACAGTAGGGAAGCCGGCACCTGCGCCATCGGTAGCTTCCGACAGGGCCAGGCAATCGGCATCGTTGGCGATAACGACAGGCTGCTCAAGGGCGCGTTCTAAATCGCCTTTGAGATCTTTGCCAATCAAGCAGGTGGTATTGGCATTCTTTACCAGTCCAGTCTGATACGAAAGCGCGCCGGGGATACCCAGCCCAAGAGTGTAGGGTTGAGCAAGTTCAGATGCAGCATCATTCACCAGGCTCAGGATGTTGTTAAGGATTGCATCGTAGCAATCGCGGGGGGTAGGTTTACGGCGGCGCAGGAGTTCTTTACCGCTCGGATCTAAAGCGATGATTTCTGTCTTGGTACCACCGAGATCTATGCCAAACTGCAGCATGGCTGTCCTGTCGAGTGAGAATGTCAGGACAGTGTACGACGCTGATCAGTCGTCGCAATAGTCCTGCATCATTGCGTCGAACATTGCCGACCCTTCGATCAGACGGCAACCGCTTCCGTAAAGACTGGGGTTCAGTTCTCTGCTCCAGACGATCTCAATACGGCAGGGCGCGGTACGGCGGTCGTTATCCTGAAGGATGTCGACCAGGTCGACGTCAAGCGTCTCGCCTTCTTTTAACGCCTGGTAGCTGGATATCATTAAGCCACTTTTCGACCAGTTAACCAGTAACCCGAGGCAGTCGCTGCCTCCTTTGCGGAACACGCTGACGGTGCTTTTCAGTTGCCAGCGTGGCTCCATACGCATTTCTGCAAATGATTGCGCGCTCATGTTCATACTCCTGAAGATGATTCGGGTAAATTTGTTACCATGTGTTCATAAGTCTAGACACTGACAGCGTCTTCGCCGGAGCCCGATAAAGAATGAGCAGTATAGTCACGTTCCTTGACGTTATTCGTCACGGTGAGCCCGAGGGTGGCGAGGTATTTCGTGGCCGCACGGATCATCGCCTGACAGATAATGGGCGTCGTCAATTTCAGCAAAGGCTGGACCGTAATCCCGGCAACTGGCAGCGTGTTGTGTCTTCTCCGTTGAGCCGTTGCAGTGAAAGTGCAGAATTGGTGGCCGGGCAATCTGATTTGCCTTTGCATATCGATGAACGCTGGGCCGAGATTGATTACGGTGACTGGGAGAATGTTCCCATCAAAGAAATCATGTCAGCGGAGCAGACCCATGTACGCCAGCTGTGGGAAGACCCAATGAACTTTTGCGCTCCCGGCGGAGAAACGGTAGGGCAGTTGCAATCGCGGGTGTTGGAGGGGTGGACGCATATTCTGGAGCAGCATGCAGGACAACATACCCTGATTGTCACTCACGGCGGCGTAATGAGGGTGCTGGCTCAGCACCTGCTGTCATTGGCGCCTGAGGCTATGAATCGACTGGGTATCCCATACGCTGGCATGTTGCGTTTGCGTGTGGACACCGACCACGAGAACAAGCACTGGGTCACCATGATCGGCATGGACGGCGCCGAGCTTTGAGCCTGCGTTTGGTTCAGGGTTTTCTGAACTTAAGCGTCATGCGATCACTTTCACCGATCGCCATAAAGCCAGCCCGGTTCACATCCCCACCACGCAGAGTCGGTGGCAGTGACCAGACTCCATGAGGGTGGTCTCTGCTGTCTTTCGGGTTAGCGTTAATCTCTGAATGACCGGCGGGAATGAAGCCCGCATTGATTGCCAGCTGTGTTACATAGGATTCAGTCACATAGCCGGTTTCGACCATTTCTTCACGAGAAAATGAGTCAGGAGCACGGTGTTCGACAACGCCTAATATTCCGCCTTGTTTCAGTACCCGGAAGGCCTCATCAAAGACAGCCTGCTCCTGGCGATTACGCATCCAGTTATGAACATTACGGAAAGTCAGCACACGATCTGCTTCTCCGGCTTGTGCAATTTTGAGCTTTTGCGGCGGCGCCAGTTCAGTGACATAAATATTGCCATAAAGCTCAGGTTGCAGCAGGAAGCGCTTATTAAATGCAGCGCGGCTCTTCTGGAAAAAACTGATTTCACTGTCCGCGGGGAAATGTGCAGCGATCAGTTGTCCGTTATTTTTAAGATACGGAGCCAGTATCGCGGTGTACCAACCACCACCCGGCCACAATTCAACAACGGTATGCGAAGGCTCAACCTGAAAAAACATTAAAGTTTCTGCAGGATGCCTGTACTGATCACGAGCCAGTTCTGCGGCAGAGCGTGTCGGTGCGACTTTGGGTTTTGTCGCAGTGGCATCAGGTGTAACTTCCTGTCTAGCCGGCAACTTAGTCTTATCCGCCTCGTCCGTATTGGTGGACTCTGGTGAGCACGCCGCCAGCAGGGCGGCTGTGATGACGGTTGCAGTAGTACTCAGCAGAACAGTTTTCATCCCTGAACCTCGTAATTATTATTCGGAGCGTGCAATGTCGTGTCCGACTTCCCATGGTGGGGTAGGGCGGACGGATTCAATAACGAATTCTACGAAACTGCGCACCTTCGCAGAAAGGTGGCGGTTACTTGGATAGAGTGCATGAATCGGGCTGGCTTCGAAAGGCCATTCAGGCAATACCTGAACGAGCGAACCAGCGCGAATTGCTGGCGCAGCAATTAAAGTCGGTAGTGGAGCAATGCCTGCCCCGGACAGTGCCAGGGTGTAAAGGCTGGCGAAGTCATTCACCTGAATACGGGCATGTACGTTGTGACTGTGCGTCTGGCCAGACGGCCCACAGAGCTGCCAGCTCGGCCATTGTGAAAGCGTCATCAGCTCGTGCTCACCCAGTGTATCCGGGTGTTTAGGTTCGCCGTGCTTCTTCACATAATCACTGCTGACACAAAGAATTGAACGCACATCACCAAGGTGTCTGCCAATCAGCGAAGAGTCTTCGAGGGTACCGACCCGGAAGGCAACATCAATACCGTCCTGAACCAGATCGAGCTTCTGGTCGCTGAGCACCATATCCACAGTCACCTGAGGATGCTGGTCACAGTAATCTGCAATTAGTCCGGAAAGTACAGTTGAGCCGAACAGAACAGGCGCCGTAATACGAAGAGTGCCCGTTGGCGTGCTCTGCATACGTGTGACCGCGATATTGGCTTCTTCAATTTCACCCAGAATGCGTGCGCACTGGTTGTAATAGGCATTACCTGTGTCAGTGAGGCGCAGACTCCGCGTTGTGCGCTGAATCAGGCGTACACCAAGGCGTTCTTCCAGTTGAGTGATCTTGCGGCTGACAGTCGACTTGGGTAAACCCAGGTGGCGCGCAGCGCCAGTAAAACTGCCCGCCTCCACAACATGAACGAAGATAGCCATTTCGTTAAGGTCGAATTCTTCGCGTTTACCTATCTGCATGGGCTGAGTGTTCCTTGAGTTTTAACTTTGGACAGTATGGCCATAAAAACAGCAATTGAAAAGATATATGAGACAATCGACTGCATTTTGTATCCAATTTGCATGCTCAGAAGACCATACGAACACCAAAGGAAGCAATCGGAGGCAGGTCGTTGACCTCCTCACGCTCGCTGTAGTCGGCATTCAGGTAACGGTAGCCTACGACGTTTTCCCGGGCATAAAGGTTAATCACCTCAAAGTAGAGGTCCATACTCCAGCGACTGAACTGGTAGGCACGGTCTGCTCTGAAGTCGAGGCGGTGGTAAGCCGGAAGCCGCTCTGAGAATGGGTCGCCATAAATCGGATTGAACAGGCCGGGGGTGTCATCGTCTTCTTCAACGCCCTCAAGTGGAGTCACGAGTTGTCCGCTCTCGTAGCGCCACTTCAGGCCGAAGGTCCAGCGGTCATTCCAGCGATAATTGCCGACGGCGTTTATTACGATGGGTTTATCGTAGGAGTAGCGGAAGTTCTCATCGGTGATGTCGTTACTCCGCTCAGTGCGTGAGAGAGTGAGAGAGACCCAGCCATACCAGCGGTCGCTGTAGTCCGCGTTGAGGAGGGTTTCCACTCCCCAGGACTGGCCGCTGCCATCATTGGTATAGCGCGGCAGAGCGTTATATTCCTCAGTCGTCAGGCCGGGGTAGTTATTTTGCGGGGCGCGTGACACGACAATGTCTGTAATGTCTTTGTAGTAGAGTTCGGACGTCAGGTTGAGGCCGTCTCTGATCTGATACTCGAGGCCTGTTTCGTAGTGTGTCGAACGGGTTTCGTTGATGTCTGGGTTTCCGAATTCCGGCGTGTACTGCCCGGGGTTGCCCGACAAAGCATGGTACTCGCCAAAGCCAAGCGTCCATGTCAGTGGCAGTGCAACCTGAATGCGGCTTTCCAGTCGCGGCTCTGCGTACGTGTTTTCGGTAAATTCATTATAGGAGGCGAGCACGCCGGGGGTCAGCTGCCACCAGGGAAGAATGTTCCACTGGTCAGCCAGATTGGCGTTGAATTCGCGTATTACAAAATTTCCGGAGCCCGTTAATTCCTCCGTCGCCGTAACAAGACGGCAATCGCTGGAGAACTCATCACAGGGTGGTGCGGAAAAGCGACCTTTGTAGTTGATGTTCTGTTCCGAATATTCAGCACCGAACTGAAGTTCATGAGAAAGGGAAACCGGATAAATAAACTGCGAGCGCAGACCGTAACGATTGCTTTTGGCATCAATAAAATTGCCTTGCCCGATACTGAACTCGAAGCTCTCCTCAAGTTGAGATATACCGGTTTTTATGCTCAGACCCGAAGAAAAAAAGCGCTCGTAAACAACGCCCTGACTATTAAAGTATTGTTCGGCCTCCAGCCCACCGCTAAGTGCGGGGTCCTGCTGAACAAAATCCGAGTCTTCAGGAAAATCGAAACCCGCTTTATCCCGGGCACCAATGGCCTGGAAACGAAGCGCAGACACGGAATCCGGTCGGTATTCCCATGCGCCCTGATAGTCGTAAAATTCAGGCACCGTAGTGAATTCGAAATCCTCGTCATCGACCAGGTTTTCGAGATAGTACTGAAACAGGCTCATGCGAGCGCTCAGAAATGCGGCATTGGATTCATTGACGGGAACATCAAACAGAACCCCAGCGCGTAACAAGCTTAAGTCGACGATGGTCTGCTGGTCGTCAAAATAGGGCGAGCGGGAATCTGCGGTGATCACTGCGCCGGTGGCATTATTAAATTCCGGGCCAAAGGCCGCAGGGTAGAGCTCAAAACCTTCGACCAGAGCGTCATTGACGATGCTTGAGCCGTCGTTATGAAAGAGATAACCGACTGGCAGAAAATCGAGGTAGTAGGCGTTATCGTCGGGCGATGATCCGCGCACGGCGGGTGCGGCTTCGCGTCCATTGCCAAAGACGACACCCGGAAGCGCCTCCAAAGCTCTGAGCGGATCATTACCGGCGCCCGGGATTTTTAATAATTTTTCTGTGGTAGGTCGCGGAGATTCGACTTCCTCTCCGGTGGTGGTCACTTTATCCAGCGTGACCTCTGCGTGAAGCTGTACGGCCTGAGCGCTGATGGCAATGATCAGTGGAACTGCAAACGGACGCATCTTCCTTTCCTTTTAGTCGTCGTTTAATCCGGGTAAGTGTATCGGATTTCAGCTTTGATGCCCTCGCCGTCCTTATCTCTGATATTCGTAAGGCCACGGTAGGTCAGGAGTCGCTGAGTTTTTTCATCATAAGTCAGCTCAACTGGCTCAAGAAGCCAGGACAGGAGCCTGGAGCTCAACCGCATTTCGACTGTGAGCTTTCCCTCTTCACGCTGCAGAGGAATCAGACGGAAATTAACCCACTCCAGCCTTGAAGGTACCGCGAACGAAAACCGGACGGTTTTGTCCTTCAGCAACTTTGGCCACTCCGAGCGTACAAACTCATCGAAGCCTGCATCAATGACCGGAGTGTAATCTGGTGACCCGAGTGTCCCTTTATCTGACTCATCAGGTTCACTGTAACTGACACGCCACTTACCATTGCTGTAGGTTACCTCTTCAGAGTAGTCATAGCGTGTGTCGTTGAGGTTAAAGTTGGGTGTGGCCGGATTTTCACCGTATTGATTCTGTTTTTGTGCGAACTCTTCAGTGTTTGGTGTCTGATAGCGGGTCTCACGGGCAACAGGCCGGCCGTCTTTAGTGGTTAACTCGTGATATTCCGTATAAAGAAGTTCGCCGCCCTCCAGACTGAATGCATCACCTCGGTAAGATAGAACCGATTCTTCCGCGGTCAGCAGGCTGGATAAAGAAACTAATAAGGCCGTCGTAAGATACTTAATCACGGCTTTTCCTCTGAGTCGTGGATGATATTTCTGAAGGAAACTGATGCGAATGTGCAAGTGAGGCAATCAGCATCAGGCTGCCCCAGGACGCTGAAATGACCCAAAGGGCGTTGCTGCCAAGGACGATGGCTCCGAACTCCTGACCTGCGTAGTAGCTGATCGGGGCGGATATCGCAGCCAGAGGCACAATGAGCCAGATTCTGGAGAAGATTACGTATAGCGAATGGAATAGCGTCGAAGCAAAGGCGAGCCATAACAGCGCGAGCCAGGCTGGAATAACCGGCATGGAGTAGTTATCAAAGCTGAAGATCCCGAGTTGATACCAGACTGTGTCCAAAGCAATACCACAGAGACTGAGTATCGAGATGAACAGCCATTCTGCTCTGGTCGCGACCTGTCGGTGCCAGATCATAAATGCCAGTACAGCAGGGAGCGCCCACAGGCTGCCTCCCAGTACACACGCAAACCAGCAAAGCTGGAACGCCACGGCATTAATGATCTTCAGCTGAGACGCAGACATCAGAGGTTACCAAGTACCGGTTCACTGCGATTGAGCGGTTTGGCGAACATCAGGTGAACGTCGCCAATAACCCGCTCAGCGAATCCGCCCTCACAGTAAGCAAAGTAGAAGTCCCAGAGACGAATAAAGTCTTCACCGTACCCCTTCGCCATAATCTCATTCTTATTGGCGAGGAAACGTTTTCGCCATGCATCAAGAGTTCTGGCGTAATGAGGAGTTATATCCTCCATGTGAGCCATTTTCATATCGGTACATTGGGTGAATGAGTTCTGAATAGCGGTCACACAAGGAATAAAACTACCCGGGAATATATAGCGCTTGATAAAATCGACGTCTTTTTTCGCTTGTTCATAACGTTGATCTTCAATCGTAATCGCCTGAATCAGGGCCATGCCTTCAGGCTTCAGTAGTCGGCTTATAGTCGCTGTGTAGGTATCCAGATATTCCCAGCCTACGGCTTCAATCATCTCGATAGAAACAAGCTTGTCATACTCACCTTCGAGTGCACGATAATCTTTTTTGAGCAGAGTAATTTTATCTTCCAGCCCTTCCGCTTTGACCTTCTCTTCGGCCCAGGCGTACTGCTGTTCGGATATGGTCGTTGTGGTTACCTTACAGCCGTAATGTTTAGCCGCGTGAATGGCCATGCTTCCCCAGCCGGTACCAATTTCCACCAAGTGATCTGTTGGCTGCAGGTCGAGCTTTTTGCAGATACGGTCCAGTTTATACACCGAAGCTTCTTCCATGGTGGCATCTGCGCTTGGGAAAATACCGCTGGAATACATCATGGTCGGGTCAAGAAAGAGTTCGAACATATCGTTGCCGAGATCATAGTGTGCAGCGATATTGCGTCGTGAACCTTTCTCAGTATTGCGGTTGAGTGAGTGCAGCCATTTAAGGGCAACCTTACCCAGATTCGCCAGGCCGCTGTCTATCTGGTCAACGACGTCTTTGTTGCGGGACAGAATCCGGATTAGCATAGGTAGGTCAGAACATGTCCAGTCACCAGTCATATAGGATTCACCAGCGCCCACGCTGCCGTTCAGTGCAATGCTGCGGTAGGCCTCACTATCCAGAATCTCGATGCGTGAGTGCATGTCCGACCCGGCTTTACCGAACTGCAATGTGTTATCACCCTCGACAATTTCCAGAGATCCAGTGTGAAGTTTCTGAAGCGTATCGATCAGCCCGTTACGGCAAAACCGATCAATCCAGGGCATATTTTCGGCGGTCACGGTTAGTGTTTTCATAAGTGCTCCTGTCGTGGGGCGATAGATTTTTTGTGGTCCTGCTCAGGATCATTGTCAGGGTGATCGTAGAAAGGGCTTTTCTTAAGCCACAGGCGCAATGCATTACTGTAGATTCCCCACACAACCTTCATCGTCATCAGGGGGTACTGAAGTAAAATTCTGCGCATCGTTTTCGATGTCATGGGCTGTCTGTTCATGTTCATTGTGGCATCGAAGTCGAGTCTGCCCTGATTCATCGTCTGCATATGAATCAGGCAGTCGTCCGTCACCTCCGGCATGCTCCAGATATACGTCATATCCAGCGGGTTGAACGGTGATACATGAAAAACTTTATTGAAACGGTAGCGATGTCGCTGGTGGCCATCCGCATGTTGCAGGGTGTGCTCAGGCTTTATTCCACGGGATTTTTCTGTTGAATCGGCACTCGTGTCGGTTGTATGGCTGGCCGCCTGCTGGCTAAGGAGTGTGTAGTGAAATCGCTCGTCCCATGGAGTATTGGTGATCTCGGAAAGAATACCCAGATGTTTTCCATCAGCAGCGTAGGCGTAATAGAAAGTGACAGGGTTAATCAGATAACCGAAATAGCGCAGATTGGTCATCATACAAATGTGTTCAGGCTTTATACCTGTTTCACGCCGAAAGGCTTCACTGACGTGCAGCTTCAGGTTATCTGCTGTTGATGAATTTGGCAGGTCAGGCAGCGTGAAGTAATCCTCACGACGAAAGCGTGCAAGAGAAAAGCGGGATTGCCCCCAGAGTGCAGAGCGTTGCAGTACATCATCCGCCTCATCCAGATTCAGCCACACCATGAATGCGCTGTAATTCAGAGCGTGTTTAATTGGATGGAAACGTCTGTGACGAACTGTGCCGGTAAATATCGCACTCTGGGTCATGCTCATGGCAGAGGAACTCCCAGTGCTTCAGTCACACGCAGAGCACTTTTTACACCGTCTTCGTGGAAACCGTTAAACCAGTAAGCGCCACAGAAATGCGAGTGGTTTTTGCCGCTGATCTCGCTATGCCTGTGTTGCGCGGCCATACCTTCCAGAGTAAATACCGGATGCGCGTAGCGGAACTGTCGAATGATTTTATCGGGGTCGATCGCTTCTGTTTTATTCAGCGTGACACAAAAATCAACCGGAGCGTCATCGAAGTTCTGCAACCGGTTCATGTAATAGGTCACTGCGACCGAATCCTGGCTCTCTTCTCCAATATGATAATTCCAGGAGGCCCATGCCAATCGACGCTTGGGTAAGATGGTTTCGTCTGTGTGCAGGACGACGTCGTTCATTTTGTAAGGAATAGCACCAAGAATATCTTTCTCATCGCTCGTCGCGTCTTTCAGCATCCCCAGTGCCTGATCACTGTGGCAGGCAAAGATAACTTCATCGAAGTGCTCATGCCCCCTGTGGCTGCTGACTATGACTCCGTCTTTAGAGCGGCTGACGCCGTCAATTGGAGTGTTCAGATGAACCTGATTTTCGGGCAGATCTTCGAGTATGCGTGTCACATAACTGCGCGAGCCGTTCGAAATTACCCGCCACTGCGGGCGTTCATCAACACTCAACATGCCATGGTTATTGAAAAAGCGAAGGAAAAAATAGACCGGGAATTGCATCATCATTTCTTCACTGGCTGACCAGACTGCGGCCCCCATAGGAATGATGTATTTTGTTCTGAAAGCTTCGCCGTAGCCTTTCCGCCGCAGGTAACCGCCGAGCGTTTCAGTCTGGTCGACGCTGTCGTTGGCGAGTTCTTCCCGAGTTTCTTTATTGAATTTCAGGATGTCTCGGATCATGCCCCAGAAAGAGGGCTTCAGGATATTTCTGCGTTGAGCGAACAATGTATTAAGGGTATGGCCATTGTACTCCAGCCCGGACTGCTCGCACTTCACGCTGAAGCTCATGTCCGATTCTTCACTTTTAACACCGAGCAAATCCATAAGGCGGATAAAGTTCGGGTACGTCCAGTCGTTGTACACGATAAACCCGGTATTCACTGGCCAGGTGGTGCCGTTAACTTCAACGTCTGTAGTTTGGGTATGACCACCGGCATAGTCATTTGCTTCATAAAGAGAGACATCGTACTTCTCTCTTAATAACCAGGCGCAGGTTAATCCTGCGATACCTGAACCAATGATTGCGACGCGTTTATTCATGAATCAGATTCCTGTTGTTTCATCTGTCGTTTTTCCTGTTGCTGCAGCATTTCATCAGTACGGGACATCTGAGCTGTGATCCTATGGCGAAGAAAAGCGGGCAATTGTCCGATAAACCAGAGAATACGGGTGAAGCCTTTGGGGAAGTGGATATGCCATTGGCGCTTCTCTACACCTTTCACGATCTCTTCCGCCGCTTGCTCAGCGCTGATACGCATTGGCATAGGAAAGTCGTTTACGTCTGTCAGTGGTGTTTTGACGAAGCCCGGACTGACCAGAGATACATCGATATCCATGGCCTGGAGGTCGGCTTTCATACTTTCCAAAAAATGTGCCACTGCGGCTTTGCTCGCGCCATAAGCTTGTGCGCGTGGCATGGCAAGCATAGAGACACTGCTACCAACGCCGACCAGATAGCCTCGTTGGCTTTTTTGTAGCAAAGGCAGGGCAGCGGCGGTGGTATTCACCAGCCCCATCATGTTGGTTTCAAAAACCCGGCGAAACAGAGCAGTATCAAAATCAGTAACATCGACGTACTCACAGGTCCCTGCATTGGCAATCAGGGTGTCGAGCTTCCCATATTTTTTTTCGATGGCAGAGACCGCTCCCCTGAGACTCTCTTCGTCAGTAATGTCAGCGGTTATGACGGTGACATTGGAGTGTCTGTCAGCCAGTGGCCGCAGTTTGTCTTCCGAGCGTGCACTGATAATAAGTGCCTGGCATCGCGGTGCGAGCTCATCTGCTAACGCTTCTCCGATACCCGAGGATGCGCCTGTCAGCCATATCACCTGTTGACTGAGTGGAGGGGCCTGTGTCATGCCATACGCTCCTTCAATTTGTGAATGAGCCAGCCTATGACTGGCAGGTGTTCGTAGAGGAGACTGCCCGCGTCGAAGATATCCTGATGCTGGACAACAAGGCTGCCCTCCCATCGCAGTATGGTGACGCCATCAACGACGATGTCGTGCTTTCCAGCCTTCAACCGTGGGTGGCGATAGCGCATTGTCCAATGGACAGAGCCTGAGTCAGATTCAACCCAGGCTTTGTGAAACTGAAAATCGATGTACGTGATATTTTCGTACAGGCCTTCAAAATATTTCTCCAGTGCATCAATACCCAATATGCGGTGCATAGGATCACTGAAGACGATATCAGGGTGGTAGACCTCTGCGAGGCAACGCCTTAGCTTCTGGGTCCCAGCCGTTTCTGGGCTTAGTGTGTTATAGAGCTTGTAGAAAGCAGCGAGCCGGGAGTCTGTGGTAAGTGCTTCCGCAGTCTCACTCGTTGTGGCTTGATTGTGCGCGTTGTCCATTACGCCCCTCCTTCAGAACATGTGCGGGTACAGGGTTCAGACTGTGCACTATGCCGACCCAACTCATTGCCTTGAGTATCATGTAGGTGATGTCGATCTCCCACCAGTAGAATCCCTGGCGGGCCGATACAGCCCAGCGGTGGTGGTTGTTATGCCAGCCTTCGCCAAGCGTCAGAAGTGCGAGGACGCCGTTATTGCGGCTGCCGTCTTTGGTTTTAAAGCGACGAGAGCCCCAAATATGGCCCAGTGAGTTAATGGTCACTGTCGAGTGAAAAAGAATGACGGTTGAGATGACAAAACCCCAGACCACCATCTGTGCACCGTTGGTATTCATACCCGGCGTAAAAGCCGCCATTAGTTCCCCAGCGATGTACAGGATCACAATCAGCAGTAGTGGTGCAAAGCTGTCAAAACGGTCCAGAAATTTGAGCTCCGGAAAACGCGCAAAATCTTTTATTCGGTGGAGCTGAGTTTTGAAGCTGGCGTCGCAGGTAAACCAACCCATATGACTCCACCAGAACCCACGTTGAACGGGCGAGTGCAGGTCTTCTTCGGTATCTGAGTGCTGATGGTGCGCACGATGATGTGCTGCCCACCAGAGTGGTCCGCGCTGCGCTGACATATTGCCGAGCAAAGCAAATATAAACTGCCAGAAGCGATTGGTTTTATAGCTGCGATGGGCGAAATAGCGGTGATAAAATGCCGTAATAGCGAACATTCTGAGCCAGAACAGGCCAAGACAGGTCACCAGGGCGACAGTGCTTACGCCAGTCCAGAATGCGGCAAAGCATGCCAGGTGAAGGATCAGAAACGGAATCACCCGAACCCAGTTAAATTGCGTACTGGTCATGGGTGCGTCGTTTCCTGCGTAGGAATCGAACCAGCGGGTGATGTTCAGTAGCCAGGATTTTTTGCGAATGCTCGTCATACCTGTTTTCACCGGGCGTTTGCCTCAGTTCTCCATGCTTTTGAATGTGTCCAGCGCACGTTGCCGCGCCGCTTTATGATCTACGATTGCCTCAGGATAACCGCAGGCTTTTCGGGCCTTGTCATCCGGAAAGTGTCGTGCTTTCGGTGACAGATTGTTCAGCTCTGGCAGGTAGCGGGCAATAAAGTGCCCTTGTTCATCAAACCGTTCAGATTGCGTCACAGGATTAAATATCCGGAAATAGGGAGCACCATCTGCGCCGGTGGAGGCGCTCCACTGCCAGCCGCCATTGTTCGACGCGAGGTCTGCATCGACCAGATGCTGGCTGAAAAACTTCTCGCCCCTATGCCAGTCAATCAGCAGGTGCTTAGTCAGGAACATCGCTGTCACCATACGCAGTCGGTTGTGCATCCAGCCCTGTTCCAGAAGCTGCTTCATCGCTGCATCTACGATAGGGTAGCCCGTCTCACCGTTACACCAGCGCTCGAAATCTCCAGAGCTGTCTCTCCATGGAATATTCTCGTAATCCGGGCGGAAAGCACGGTGCTTACATAGCTCAGGATAGGCCACAATCAGGTGTCGGTAGAATTCACGCCATACGAGTTCATTAATCCAGTTGTCGAGACCAGTCTCTCCACCACTGAGTAAACACCCGTTACGCTGCCAGGCGGTGTAGATACACTGACGTGGCGACAGCACTCCAAGAGCAAGATAGAAAGAGAGGCGACTGGTCGCATCTAATTCCGGAATATCGCGCTGTTCGTGATATTGAAGACCATCTTTATCCAGAAACTCTTTGAGTTGTTCGTGTGCGGCGTCTTCACTTGGGTCCCACAGGGCGTCATTGTTGTAGTCCGGCGTCCAGCTTTTCTCCGCCCAGTGGTCACGTATGTCGTGGCTGATGGTGCGCATGTCCTGTTGTTGCGGAGCCGCAGACGGTGATTCTATGTAGTCTTTCTTCAGGCGCAGCCAGGCTTTGCGGAAAGGCGAATACACACGATATGGGTCATTATTCTGGGTTTTCAGATCACCCGGAGGAACGATGCACTGATCATGGAATTTATTCACCTGCACATCACTCGCTTTGCACCACTGACCCAGCTCTATATCCCGATGGCGCTCATTAACTTCGTATTCGAGGTTGTAGTTCAGCTCTGAGACATCGTAGGTTCTGATAATGTGCTGCAGTGCCTCGCTGGCTTCCGCAAAAGTATCTTTCTCTACAATGAGCAGCGGGATACCCAATTCATCGAGCGATTCCCGGAGGTTACATACTGCCTGTTTCATCAGGTTCGTTCTGCGATCGCCCAGGTCGTGCTGCTGCCATTGCTTTTCTGTCACAAAGTAGATGGCCAGCGTTGCTTCATCGTCGTCGCGGCGGCTGTGCATCAGCGCCGGATTGTCGAGCACACGTAAGTCGGTTCTGAACCACATGAGGCGGGTCATGAGCGGCCTCCGGCGTGTTGGATGAATGTCTGTATCTGCTTACTCATGGGTTGTTGCAGAGCCTGTGCTTCGTCAATGTCGTCGGGGATGGCGCCCGAAAAATAAACTGGAATCCGGCATTTCTCTGAAAGGCTTTGCCATAAAGCCTGTTCGTCATGACCCGTCGGGTGAACATGTGCCCACACCCAGGAGAAATCCAACATGTCTGACACTATACGTACGTCATCCGGATTCAGATTCACTCCAAAGTACTCAAGTCGGAATCCGGCGGCTCCCAGGGCATAAGAGGCTGCAAGAAGATGGAGTTCTGCCTGTTCGTGGTTAGTGCACATAAGCAGCCCTGGGCCTTCCGCATGCTTTTGTTGGAGCTGTATCAGTTGTGCGAGTTTGCGCTGCAGCAGATGGGTATAGGCGTTGAGAATGAGACTGCCGTTGCTGTCTTGTTGAAGTTCAGTAATAACAGGGACAAGACAGCGTTCGTAGTAAACGGCCATCGGATAACATGACAGACCGTTACTCCATTCATCATCCAACGCCCGCGAATTAAGATCACGGGCAGCGGCCAGCTGACGTTTTTTAATATCGTCCCAATCATCAGATGGCGACGATGGATTGGCCGGCGGCTCGTTGAGTAATAGCTTTACCTGACGAATTGGGTAACCCTGATCAAGCCAGTAGAGGATCGACTTCACCTGGGTGACATGATCGTCGGTGTAATAGCGGTGGCCTTTGGCCGTTCGCAAAGGCTGAATGATGCCGTAGCGGCGTTCCCAAGCCCTGAGTGTGACCGGATTGACTCCGGTCAGGCGTGCAAATTCACGTATCGGATAGCCTGCGCACTCTGCCATATTCACAGCGTATTCCTCAGCCCCAATTCATAAGGATGCGGATTCAGATAAACCTGCTGTCGCGCGTAGGCGTTCGCTTCCTGGTGGTGATTAAGGTGATGCTTAAGCAAGGTAAGTGGCACAACCAATGGAATAATTCCGCGACGATATTCCAGAATAATCCTCGCCAGCTCTTCTTTGTCTGCTGCACTGATTAGATTTTTCAGATACCCCTGCAGGTGCATCAGGGTATTGGTGTGAGTTTTACGGCTCGCTGGTTTAGCCAGTGCTGTCATAAGGAGAGTGAAATATTCTTCGGCAATCTGATTAATATCACCCGACAGATCACTCAGAAGGCGCCCTGTCTCCTTATAATGTACAGTACTGTGCGCCATGATCAGGTACTTGTAGCGGGAATGAAAATCGATCAATCGCGCAGGGGTAACCGTCGTTTGAGTAAACAGCTGCCAATCGCGATAGGTGAAGACGCGAACCATAAAGTTCTCACGTAACGCTGCATCGTTTAAGCGCCCAGCTTCCTCGATTGGCAGAAGTGGATTCAAGCGCGCAAACTCGCTGGCAAAAATACCTGACGCTTTACCTTCAGGGTGACCATTTTTCAGGTAGCGCTTTACACCGAATAACCCGCAGCTCGGACTCTTCTGCATAAATATAAAGCCGCAGAGATCTTGATTGAGAGCACTGACCTTCACGGCCTCCGAACGGAGGTCGTCAGTGACATCGATGTCAGGTGAGTCAACGCCCACAGCTCGGACACTCTCGTCTGCAGGCGTGTCACTGACCAGACGAATAGGCTCGCGAGGTGTGCCCATGCCGATCGCCACTTCAGGGCACATCGGGCGGAGGTTGAAATATTCGCTCAGAACGTCGGTGCAGAAGCGTGATCGCTTGTGACTACCATTGAAGCGCACAGCTTGACCAGTGAGGCAGGCACTGATGCCTACGGGGATTTTATCGTCGGATGAATAAACCATGTACAACTCCTGAGAGTTATTTGTATAAGTTCATTCTGCGCTGGGTTTCTTGTACAAGTCAATAAAAATTGTACAAGAAATCTATTTTTTGTATAACTTGAACTGCAGAGAGGTCAGCGGCGTGGTGTATTGCAGCGCTATAGCGCTGCAACATATACGCAATTACAGGTAGAGGATCATTCAGAAGAGGCCGGATCTGAGTTGACCTGCCTTATTACGATATTGCGAAGAGCATCTGTCACTTCTGGCTCCAGACCAACGGGAGGGTGCAGCTCAATGGTGACCTTCAGTCCTTGTTCGGTGAGGGTGGTCTGCAGAGCTTCGATCTGGCCGGGCACGTCCTTTCTAAGGTGGCGTCCGGCAGCGAAAAATAACGGCATGATATCAATGTGGCCGAAGCCTTCTTCAGCAAGCTTGATGATCTGTCCTTCCATGGAAGGTTCTGCGAGCTCCATGTAAGAAAGCTCTACCCGTTCACCTTGCAGGCCTTTGCGTATATTCGCCAGAAGGTCAGAGAAAGGCGCGAGCCAGTTAGCGTCGCTACTGCCATGAGCCAGCAGCAGGGTAGCGGTTTTAGAATCCCTCATGGTTTGTTTCCCGTAATAATGTTCGCGGCGGCACGACCGCTGAGCCAAGCGCCTTCGACAGAAGGTTTGTGACACCAGTCGCCACATAACGTGAGATTATGTCGTTCGTCACGCAGGGCGCCAAGCCCCGGCGCATTGCTGGGTAATGAATATAGCCAGCGATGTAGCCAGATATCAGTCGGAATAGCAGAGCAGCCCGTCGCAATTGCGAAGGCTTCTTCCAGTTCTTTCTGAACTTCCTCGCGCGGGGCATCTTTTTTACGTTCGCTCCACTCGTGATTCGCCTGAATGACCCAGGTCTCGCGAGCGTCACGGCCGGGCTTGCTGTTGTTTCTGGCTATCCATGAAATAGGACCTGACTTCACAAAGGCAGCATCGAAAGCACAATCCAGTGGTTCGTCGAATCCATACAGGAGTGTCCAGCAAGGCAGCATATGAACACTGTCTACCTGCCCAATGAGCGGTGATTCTGCTGGCAGGAGTGGCAGGGCCTGTTGTGGTGGCGTGTTGATAATGAGCTCATCGAACGGTCCAAATTCTGAACCATCTTCAGCGACCAGTGACCAGTTGAGTTGGTCGCTATTAAACCGGGACTCGACAATGCGTGTTTGCGTGATGAAATCATCCGCCGACTCTAGCAGCTTCCGGCTGAGACCCGTCATACGAGGCATGCCGACATAGCGGTCAACATCATCCGGCGAGGCCGTTCTTTGCGTACCGTTGATAGACCAGGGAGTAACATCCCAGTGTGCGATCCAGCCATCGGCTTCCCACGCCTTCAGCTGAGCCTTGAACTCTTGAGTGTGCGCGCGCATGAACTGAGCGCCCATGTCCCAACTGGATGCTCCGGATTTTTTGCTCGAGAGACGGCCGCCTGAACCTCGCGACTTGTCAAAAACAGTCACAGAGCAGTCTTGCTGCTTCAGTGCCTGGAGTGCGGTCAGTCCAGCAACGCCTGCGCCTATGATGGCGATCTTCTTCATAACTCTGATCCTGGGTAGCCCATTTAGTCTGCGATCCAAAGATGTAACCCCGAGACCTCTAGGTTATACAAGACAATCTGGGGTAAGCACTTAGTCATTGTGGCGGTATTTTATCTGTTGTACAAATTTATTCTATTGTGTATAACTACCGTATAACTATTGAATATTGAGGAAATACCATGACTTATCGTGCTCCACTCCGTGAAATGC
This sequence comes from Thalassolituus sp. UBA2590, assembly GCF_002339775.1. Taxonomy (NCBI): domain Bacteria; kingdom Pseudomonadati; phylum Pseudomonadota; class Gammaproteobacteria; order Oceanospirillales; family Oceanospirillaceae; genus Thalassolituus; species Thalassolituus sp. UBA2590. Next base: position 25,309 of record NZ_DDKU01000127.1, on the reverse strand, counting down.
AGTTTGTACTTTACGAGGTACTGAACGGCGACACTGTCTTGCCAGAACTTCCGGGATGCGAGGATGCAACGCGAGAAATTATGGATGCGATGCTGACTGAGGGTGCCAAGCTGGCAGAGAACGTGTTAGCTCCGCTGAATACGTCTGGTGATCGCGAGGGTTGCCACTACGATACCGAAACCAAAGCGGTCAAAACCCCAGAGGGCTTCCCCGATGCTTATCGCCAGTTCGCTGAAGCTGGTTGGACAGCGCTCGCGGGTCCAGTGGAATACGGCGGTCAGGGGCTACCACACACACTTAACACCTTGGCAGAAGAAATGGTTTGCTCAGCAAACCTGTCTCTTGGCATGTATCCAGGCCTGACGCACGGTGCAGTAAACGCTCTGACCAGCTACGGATCTGACGAGTTGAAAGAGAAGTATCTGCCAAAACTGATCAGCGGTGAGTGGTCGGGCACCATGTGTCTGACTGAGCCACAGTGCGGTACTGACCTCGGTCTGATTCGCACTAAGGCCGACCCTCAGGCGGACGGTTCCTACGCGATCACAGGTAACAAAATCTGGATTACAGGTGGTGAACACGACCTCGTGGACAACATCGTTCACCTGGTGCTGGCCAAGCTGCCTGATGCACCGGGTGGCTCTAAAGGCATTTCTTTGTTCCTGGTGCCTAAATTCCTGGACGACGGCTCACGCAACCCTGCGTTCTGCGGTGGCCTTGAGCATAAGATGGGTATCAAAGCATCCGCGACATGTGTGATGAACTTCGAAGGTGCTAAAGGCTGGCTGATCGGCGAGCCACACAAGGGCTTGCAGGCTATGTTCGTGATGATGAACAGCGCGCGCCTGATGGTGGGTCTCCAGGGGCTGGGCATTGCTGAGGCGGCTTATCAGGTATCACGTGATTTCGCCAAAGAGCGTCTGCAGTCTCGCTCTCTTGCCGGCCCACAAGCACCGGAGAAAGCGGCAGATCCGATTATTGTTCACCCTGATGTGCGTCGTATGTTATTGCGTCAGAAAGCCACCATTGAGGGCGGCCGAGCACTGGCTTACTTCACTTCGATGCAGCTTGATATCGCACACAAAGCGGCTACTGAAGAAGAGCGCCAGCAGGCAGATGATATGGTGCAGCTGCTCACACCTATCGTTAAAGCGTTCCTGACGGATGAAGGTTTCTTCTGCGCAAACGATGGCTTGCAGCTTATGGGGGGCTCTGGTTTCACTCAGGATTGGCCAGTAGAGCAGTTCGTACGTGATTCGCGCATTACCCGTATCTACGAGGGCACCAATGGTATCCAGGCACTCGACCTTGTAGGCCGTAAGCTGGGTCATGCTGGTGGTCGTGCAGTGAAGAGCTTCTTCGCTATGCTGGATAGCTACATTAAGACAGAAGGGGGTGTACCTTTCGGTGAAGAGCTGAAAGCAGCAACGGGTCGCCTGCAGAAAGCAACAATGTGGCTGATGCAGAACGGTATGGGTGACCGCGAGCAGGCAGGCTCTGCTGCAACGCCATACCTGCGCCTGTTTGCACTCACGGCGATTGCTTATTTCTGGAGCCGTATGGTGGCAACCGCAGAGCAGGCACTGGCAGACGGGTCGACCGAGACCGATTTCTATGGCGCTAAGAAAGAGACTGCTGCTTTCTACATGCATAAGCTACTACCGCAGACTTTGTCATTGCTGGCTGAAATCGAAACGGGTAAAGACAGTCTGATGGGCATGACCGCTGATCAATTCTGATTGGCGGAAACGGTAAACCAGGTGGCCACTGCGGCCAGGAGGATACAGCCATGAGCAAACACATCCTGATCACAGGCGGCACCGGGTTTATTGGTTCAAAGCTGGTACCCCACTGGCTATCGTACGGACACAGAATTACCGTTCTGACCCGTAATCCGGCCAGAGGTGCAAGACTGCTCGGCAATGAAGTTAATTTTGTTAAAGACTTCTCTGAGGTGACTGACAAAATCGACTGGGTTGTTAACCTTGCCGGGGAGGGCATTGCCGATAAGCGCTGGAGTGATTCACGCAAAGCTGAGCTGAGGGCCAGCCGTGTGACCTTAACCGAAAGCCTCGTGCGCTGGGCGAAGTCTTCCGGGCAACATTTCGAGTTGGTGTTGTCCGGTTCTGCGGTTGGTTATTACGGCAGCGTTCCGGGCTCCACACCGTCGTTTAACGAGTCATCTGCGCCTGGCACCGGGTTCTCAGCCAATCTCTGCATCGACTGGGAGCAGGCCGTCGATCCTTTGCAGGAAATTGCTGAACGGATCGTTTGGTTACGCACAGGCATCGTGCTCGGTCAGCACGGCGGCATGCTGAAAAGGATGTGGTTGCCCTTCAGTCTGGGGTTGGGCGGTGTTATCGGGTCCGGTGATCAGGTGATCTCCTGGATTCACAGGGATGACTACATCCGTGCACTGGATTTCATCACTAAGCATTCTTTGAGTGGTGCAGTGAATATGACGGCTCCATATCCCGCGACCAATCGCGAATTCACTCGCACGCTCGGCAACGCCTTGCATCGCCCGACGCTATTTCCCATGCCAGCCTTTGCAGCGGGCATGGTGTTCGGTGAAATGTCTGAGTTGTTGTTGCAGGGGCAAAAAGTCTTACCAACGGCACTGTTAACCAGTGGTTTTACCTTTCAGTACCCCAATTTAAGTCAGGCATTAGAGGTCATCGCGGCGGAGTGGTAATCTCAGCCGCGTAACAGGGTGTGAATCAGAACGGATATTTGACACCTGTCATTGGTAGCATTCCTACCTTTACTTTCCCATTTGTTCTCTTCATTCATGTTGAAAACACGGAAAAATGACACCCGGAAGTTTCGTGTAGTTTTCTGTTATCCGCGATGGAAAAGGCGCTCAGCGCCAGCTAAACCTAAGACTGTACACAGACAGAACTGCTACAGGTAATAAGCATCATGAGCATCAGCCGTCAGACACTCGATCAGTACCTTTTTGAATTCGATCAGAGTTATCAGGTGAGTTACGTAAACTTTTCACGTGCATCGGATCTTGCAGATGCTCAGCTGATTCTCACATTAGAACGAGGTTGTGAACGCAAGACGTTTGCATTCTCTCAGCCCCACTTTAACGACGTCGACAAGAACCTCGTCGCGAGCAAGGGGCTGTATATTGCAGCGATTAAAAGCTCACCTCTGGCGCCTAATCGGGTCGAGGTGGGGGATATCGACGGTGGGTTCGCTTACTTCACCGCGAAGAACGTAAAGAATATCACCCCAATGGCATGATGCCGGGGTTAAGTTGGCCATGCCACAGCACCAGAAAGCAGCCCTCCGGCTGCTTTTTTTTATGCCCGCTTTTGCTGTTTTAACCGGGGCAACACTCTGTCTTGCCGATATTATTGATAAAGTGACTTTTACGACTCACTGTACTGTTTTACCCTGTGTAGAGACACAGGAGACTCTGCATGACCGACGATATTTTTTATGCCGCCGCCTGGGGCGTTCTTGCTCTGTTAGCGCTCTTTCTGGGTGGGCTTCTACTCGGTACCCTCTGGTTTCTCTGGGCCTATGTATCGGATCGTCTCCAGACCCAGCATACGGTGCGACGCAACTTTCCGGTCATCGGACGCTTCCGTTACATGTTCGAGCACCTGGGCGAGTTCTTTCGACAGTATTTTTTCGCCATGGACCGCGAAGAAATGCCGTTTAACCGGGCAGATCGTAGCTGGGTGTATCGTGCAGCTAAGAATCTGAGTACGACGGTGGCTTTTGGTTCGACCCGGCGCCTTGATACCGCCGGTACCGTGATGTTCGTCAACAGTCCATTTCCTTCATTAAGCAAAGACCTGAGCGAGTCTCAGGTACTCACCATAGGTAAAAACTGTCGTAACCCATACAGCACCAGCGCGCTGATAAATATCTCTGGTATGAGCTACGGCGCATTGTCTAAACCTGCGGTACAAGCGCTGTCACGGGGCGCGAAGAAAGCGGGCTGCTGGATGAACACCGGTGAGGGTGGCTTATCGCCGTATCACCTCGAAGGCGATTGCGACATCGTATTTCAGATTGGCACCGCGAAGTACGGAGTACGGAAAGAAGATGGCTCGCTGGACGACGAAAAGCTGATAGAAATCGCACATCGTCCTCAGGTGAAAATGTTTGAAATCAAACTGAGCCAGGGGGCCAAGCCCGGAAAAGGCGGTATCCTGCCCGGCGCCAAAGTCGGAGAAGAGATTGCAGCGATCCGACATATCCCGGTAGGGGAAGACTCAATCAGTCCTAATGGCCAGCCGGAAGTCCGCTCAGTCAGTGATCTGCTCGATATGATTAACCATGTGCGCGACATTACGGGTAAGCCTACCGGGTTCAAAGTCGTACTGGGGGGCAATGATTGGATACGGGACTTGTGTCGTGAGATTCATCTGCGCGGCAAAGACAGTGCGCCTGACTTTATTACCTTAGATGGCGCTGAGGGTGGTACCGGCGCGGCACCCCAATCGTTAATCGATTACATGGGTCTTCCGCTGGCTCAGGCGCTCCCTATGCTGGTGGACACCCTCGATGAATTCGAATTACGTCCACGGATAAAAGTTATAGCCTCAGGCAAACTGATCACGCCCGACCGGGTGGCCTGGGCAATCTGTGTCGGTGCAGACTTTGTAACGTCGGCACGTGGCTTTATGTTCGCACTGGGCTGCATTCAGGCTCTGCAGTGCAATAAAAATACCTGTCCGACCGGTATCACAACCCACGACCCCAGGCTGCAGCGTGGTCTGGTTCCGACAGACAAGGCGGAGCGAGTCGCTCACTTTGCCCGTACTCTTGTTAACGAAGTCGGTGTCATCGCACACAGCTGCGGTGTTGAAGACCCACGCCAGTTACAGCGGCATCATGCGCGTATGGTGCAGCCGAATGGCGAAGCAAGGTTGTTATCAGAGTTATACGGGAAGGAAGGCTTCCACCCACCTACCGAAGGCGCTGCCGAGGCCTCCTGAAAGTATCTCCTCTCCGCGGCAGGGTAAGGCTGCCGCTTGTCCACAACCTGACTTTCGTATAACCCGTATGGATACGCAAACATTTATCTATAAGCTCTGACTTATACTTATAATAAAAAACTATACAGATTAGCTGTTCAGCGTTCGTTGTATCATAGGCACATATTAAGACAGTCAGGGCCACAAGCCCGGTAGTCACTGCGCACACCCGCGCTAATCGGACAATATGATCTTCGCCTACTGGAGAAATCAAGATGGCAACGAATAAAGTAGATGCACTGCTCGTGGGCAGTGGCGTAATGAGCACAACACTGGCGACATTACTAAAGAAACTGGATTCTTCGTTGAATATCCTGATGGTAGAGCGCCTGGATCAGGTTGCAGCCGAAAGTACTGACGGCTGGAATAACGCCGGTACAGGTCACGCGGGCTACTGCGAACTCAATTACACACCTCAGGGTGCTGATGGCAATGTAGCTATCGAACGAGCGCTCACTATCAATGCCAATTACGAAATCTCTCAGCAGCTGTGGTCGTCTCTCGTCGAATCTGGCGACTTGCCATCCCCCGATCAATTTATTAATTCAACGCCGCATATCAGCTTTGTCTGGGGCAAAGAGAATGTTGAGTTTCTGCGCAAGCGTTACGAAAAGCTGAAAGACCATCACCTGTTTGCTGACATTGAGTACAGCGAAGATACTCAGACCCTGACCGAGTGGATGCCACTCGTGATGGGTGAGCGCGCTGACGGCGAGCCTGTTGCAGCGACACGCGTTGCTTACGGTGCTGACGTTGATTTCGGTTCTCTTACCCGCAACATGGTCGCCAGCCTGGAAAAGCAAAATGATTTTGACCTGCGTCTTGGCCATGAAGTTACCGCACTGAAAAAGAACGGCGGCAACAACTGGCACGTTACTATCAAAAATCGCAGCACAGGTAAGAAAGAAGCGATCACGGCAGGATTTGTATTCCTGGGTGCTGGTGGTGGTGCGTTACCGCTGCTGCAGAAATCAGATATTCCTGAAAGTAAAGGCTACGGCGGTTTCCCGGTATCAGGGCAGTGGCTGGTATGCCAGAACGAAGATGTAATTAAACAGCATCATGCCAAGGTGTACGGCAAAGCAGCCATTGGAGCACCTCCTATGTCGGTGCCACACCTCGACACACGTATCATTAATGGCAAACCTGCATTGTTGTTCGGGCCATATGCTGGGTTCACAACGCAATTTCTTAAGGCAGGATCACGTCTAGATCTGTTAAAATCCGTCAGCGCTAATAATCTGAAACCCATGATCGACGTAGGCCTGAATAACATGGATCTGACCCGCTATCTGATTAGCGAGGTAATGCAGTCACACAAAGACCGTGTTGCAACACTCCAACAATACCTGCCTTCTGCTAAAGCAGAAGACTGGACGCTGGCACATGCTGGTCAGCGCGTGCAGATTATTAAGAAAGATGAAAAAGGCCGCGGCAAGCTTGAGTTCGGCACCGAACTGGTTGCTGCTGAAGACGGTACTCTGGCTGCGTTACTGGGTGCATCTCCGGGTGCATCCGTGGCTGCCCAGGCTATGATCGAAGTATTAGAGCGCTGTTTCCGTATGCGTATGGACGGTGGTTGGAAATCAAAACTGAAGGCTCTGGTGCCTTCTTACGGTGAATCTTTGGTAGATAACGCACATCTGCTGCAGGATATTCGTCGTCATACTCTGACTACTCTGGGGTTGCAGGCAGTCGCCGGCAAGGAGACCTCAGGCGAAACTCACCACCAGGAACGACAGGAGCAACGCCGTTCCTTTGGCTGACAGACGTTTCATGTAGTTAATTCCATATTTACAAAAAAGCCGCTTATGCAGTCAGTAACCTGACCGCAGGCGGCTCTTGTTTGTTTTAAAAACTTCAGACTTTAAATTTAAATTAACAGGAGTACTAACCATGCTGATTGGTGTACCTAAGGAAATTTATCCTGGGGAAGCCCGGGTTGCCATTATACCTTCGGGTATACAGGCACTACTGGACAAAGGCTTTTCAGTCGTTGTTCAGGAGGGTGCAGGCGATGGCGCACACTTTGGTGACGAAGAATATCGTGCATGCGGTGCAAGCATTGCCCCGTCTGCAGAGTCTCTTTATGAGCAAGCCGATATTATTCTGAAAGTGCGCAACCCTCAGGAAGAAGAGCTGCCTCTGCTGAAAGAAAACAGCACGCTGATCTGCCTGATGGACGCCTGGTTTAATCTGCCAATGGTAGAAAAGCTGGCGGCACAGAAAGTACGCTCTTTCGCTCTGGAATTTATTCCACGTACAACCCGTGCACAGTCTATGGACGTACTCAGCTCGATGGGTGCAATCAGCGGTTACCGTTCTGTACTGACCGGCGCTATGGCTCTGCCTCAGTATTTCCCGATGCTGATGACTGCAGCGGGCACCATCCACCCGGCTAAAGTATTCATCATCGGTGCAGGTGTTGCCGGTCTGATGGCTATTTCTACTGCCCGTCGTCTGGGTGCTGTTGTAGAAGCGTACGATACGCGTGCCGAAGTACGTGAGCAGGTTGAATCTCTGGGCGCTAAATTCGTTGAATTCGACCTTGAAACGGAAGAAGGCAATAGCTCTGGTTACGCTAGCGAGAAATCAGAAGAATTTTATCGTAAGCAGCGTGAGCAGATGACCACCAAGATCTCTCAGGCAGATCTGGTAATTACGACCGCTGCTATTCCAGGTAAGCCATCTCCTCGTCTGATCACCAAAGACATGCTGCACTACATGAAAAAAGGTTCAGTGATTGTCGATCTGGCAGCAGAGCGTGGCGGGAACGTCGAAGGCACTGTGGCGAACGACAAAGTATACCTCGATGGCGTGACGATCATCGGTTATACCGACCACCCGGGTCGTGTTCCTGTGCATGCTTCCCAGCTTCTGACCAAAAACATTTCTACCTTCCTGCTGAACATGGCGGACGAAGGTGAACTGTCTGTAAATATGGAAGACGATATCGTCGCGGCTACCCTGGTAACCGAAGACGGTGAAGTAAAACACGAAGGGCTCAGTGCTCAACTGGCTGGTAACGCGTAAGGAGTAGTCTTATGGAAATGTTTATCCTGAGCCTCACGATTTTTGTGCTGGCTGTATTCGTTGGTGTGGAAGTGATTAACAAAGTACCGCCAACTCTGCACACGCCGCTTATGAGTGGTACTAACGCTATTTCGGGCATTGTTGTTGTGGGTGCCATCATCAGTTCTGGCGGCAGCGAGCACACGACGGTCCTGTCGACGGTTCTGGGTGTTGCAGCGATCGCGCTGGCGACCATCAATATTGTGGCGGGCTTTATGGTTACCGACCGCATGCTCAACATGTTTAAAAAGAAGTAAGGGGCGATTAATTCATGGAAACTGTAATTAACATCGGTTATCTGGTCGCCGCCGTACTCTTTATTCTCGGCATTAAAGGCATGACCAAGCCAAAGACAGCGGTTCGTGGTAACCAGATGTCGGCAACGGGTATGCTGGTGGCGATTATTGCTGCGCTGCTCGACAATAACGTTGTCAGCTACGAATACATCATTATTGGTGTGCTGATCGGCGGTGCAATCGGTGCGTTTATCGCCAAGAAAGTCGCAATGACAGACATGCCTGAACTGGTTGCTGCATTGAACGGTATCGGTGGTGGTGCATCCCTGTTGGTGGCATCGGCTAACTACCTTGAAAGCCAGAAGCTGGCTGAGATGGGTCAGTTTGTTCCTACGTACGATTGGTCTATCGCCGTTATTCTGTCGATTCTGATCGGTGCTGTGACTCTGACCGGTTCTTTTATCGCGGTTGGTAAGCTAAAAGGAAAAATCGGCGACGCTAAGCAGGTCCGCCTGTTCAAGTGGATTGTAAAACTGAGCCTGGCAGCTCTGCTGGCGGGTGCAGCTTACTTTGCTGCGGTTGATCCTGTTAACTCTGATCTGCTGATCGCGGGTCTGATTATTCTGTGTCTGATTCTGGGTATCTGTCTGGTAATGCCAATTGGTGGCGCAGACATGCCGGTAGTGGTTGCACTGCTGAACTCCTACTCAGGTCTGGCGGGTGCGGCTGCGGGTTTCGTGCTGGGCAACAATGGCCTGATCATTACCGGTTCTCTGGTAGGCGCATCCGGTATCATCCTCACCAGCATCATGTGTAAAGCAATGAACCGCTCACTGACGAACGTTCTGTTCGGTGGCTCTATGTCTGAAAGCTCAGGCGTAAGCCGTTCAGAAAACGATGCTTTCTACGAAGGCAAAGTGAAGTTCTCTTCCGCTGACGAACTGGCGATGCTGCTTGATGGCGCTCAGAACGTTGTATTTGTTCCGGGTTACGGTTTGGCGGTTGCACAAGCTCAGCACGCGACACGTGAACTGGCTGGTATGCTGGAGAAGCAGGGTGCGAAAGTTAAATACGCAATTCACCCGGTTGCCGGTCGTATGCCGGGCCACATGAACGTACTGCTGGCGGAAGCGGAAGTACCGTACGATCAGCTGGTAGAAATGGACGCGATCAACCCTGAATTCTCGCAGACTGATGTTGCGATTGTTCTGGGTGCGAACGACGTTGTTAACCCAGCGGCTGCAGAAGATCCGAATTCACCTATCTTCGGTATGCCAATTCTTGATGTACACCATGCTAAGACTGTCGTTGTTGTTAAACGTGGTCTGTCACCTGGCTTTGCAGGTATTCCTAACGAACTCTTCATCCGTGATAACTCACTCATGGTGGCAGGCGATGCTAAGAAGGTTCTGCAGGATACAATTTCGGCGTTGAAGGACCTGTAAAGTTCGCTGTTTAAAACAACGTCATTTGGCCCGCATCGCGGGCCTTTTTTTTGCCTGTCATTCGTCGGCTTGAATTACGCTTTCGCGAGCCATGCTTTTCACCGATTACCTGAGCAGTGGTAAAGAATTCAGAGTCACGAACGGATTTCAGGTCGGTTCTGGCTCGTCGGGTTGCCGCGGCGAAGTCGACCAGAGGAACAGGGTAGTCTTCGCCAATAATACAGTGTGAATTTTCCTGAATTGCTCGTGGCATTAACCAGGGCTCGAAGATCCATTGATCTGAGACATGCTGTAATTCGGGCACCCAACGACGTACAAACAGACCTTTGGCATCCAGTCGTTGCGCCTGAAGGATAGGGTTGTACATGCGCGGAATATTAATCCCGGTAGTCCCTGCCTGCATCTGCACCTGCGGATAGTGAATGCCCGGCTCATAATCGGTAAACAGAGATGCCAGATAGCGCGACACAGGTTGCCAGGGCAGAGCTAGGGGGTAGGATGCGATCGAAATCAGCATGGCACGCATGCGGAAGTTTACCCAGCCGTTGGCAATTAAGTAGCGCATGGAGGCATCGACCATCGGCCAGCCAGTGTTGCCTGTTTTCCAGGCCTCGAATTTTTCCTCATCGAAAGGGCGGTTGAGCTGCTCTGTCAGTGGATGAAGATTCTGAATTTCCATATCCGGCTGATCTTCGAGCTTCTGAATAAAATGGCAGTGCCACCACAGCCGGGATTCAAATGCCGACAGACTCGCCTTCCAACGCCCTTCCGCTGCTCGCCGCCGGTTTCGAACCGCCTGCACAAGCTCGCGCATACCGATGCAACCCACTGCCAGATAAGGGCTTAACCGTGAGCAGCCATTTTCTGCTGTTAATGGAGAGCTGATTGAGCCACGGTAGTATTCGCCGCGTTGGTTCAGAAAGTCCGAGAGTATTTTTACACCTTCTTCACGCCCTCCTTTTTGCGGCTGCTGCACAGAAGGCAGCTGGCAGGAAATACGCTCTGGAAGTTGCTCGGGTTTCAGAAAATTCTCGTTTCGATCAAGGGTCAGGAAATTAATGTGATCGGGTATTGGATATTGCGTCTGCGTCATCCATTGATTCCAGTGGGATGCCCAGTCATCGCGATTACGGTTAGGCCGTCGCACGCCGTTCTGCGGGTATTCTGTCCACGGAATATTGGATTTCTTAAGTAGCTTTTTTAATTTCAGATCACGTGAGAAAGTCCAGAGATTGCCAGTTTCTTCATGGCTGTGAATCCCCTGAATGTTCAGAACTTCTGTCAGCTTATTAAAACGAAGCACCGCATCTCCGCTCATACAGATGAGTTCGCCACCGAGCCTTTTCAGTTGTTGATTCAGATCGATCAGGGCTTCCCGTGTGAATGCCCACTGGCGTTGACTGGTGTCATCCAATTGCCAGTAATCAGGCTCAAAAATATAGAGTGCCAGTACCGTTCCCGATTGCGCAGCGTGCCAGAGTGCAGAGTGATCCTGTAAGCGCAGGTCACGCTTAAACCATACTATTTGCGTCATGATTTAATATCAAAAGCCGGTACGGTAACGACGGGCGGAGGGAAGGACGCGAGAAGTTTTCTTCCTGCCTGATGATCAAGAACGTCCTGCAGACTATTCTCTTCTATTTCCGGGCACCACCGCCTGATATGACTGAGTTCTGGATCATATTGATGAAGCTGTTTGTTCAGGTTGAACTCACGAACGGGTCTTGGGTCGTGACCGACACCTGCAAGGTAGGCCCAATTTCCATAGTTACTGGCAACGTCAAAGTCGCACAGATACATCTCAAACCAGCGGGCACCCAGTCGCCAGTCCAGCTTAAGTTGGTGAATAAAGTAGCTGGCCATATTCTGGCGCAGGCGGTTTGAAACAAAGCCGGTATGTCTTAGCTCGCGCAGTCCTGCATCAATCATAGGGACGCCCGTACTGGCATTACACCAGGCCTGCCAGTGGACACTATTGTCTGAAGCTTCGATTTTCTTTCTCTGGATTCCTGAGCGTGCAAACAATCGGTCGCCATGCACTCGCATTGACCAGTGGAAGTACTCCCGCCAGAGCAGTTCGAATCTGAGCCAGTAGGTATGCTCTGTCTCACCATAGCTGGCTTCAAACTTAAGTATTTCATGCCAGATATAACGCGGCGATAGACAGCCCCAGGCAAGCCACGGACTGAGACGACTACTGAAGTTCTCACCGGTCAGTGCGTTCCTCGTTTCTTTATAATGAGTGATGGCTTTATCGTCCCACACATAACGACTTAGCCACTCTATCCCTGGTCTTTCTCCTC
>NZ_DDKU01000127.1:0-12948 GCF_002339775.1 Thalassolituus sp. UBA2590 | reverse complement strand
TTATCCCTGGTCTTTCTCCTCCATGACAGCCGAGTGAAACCGCGTATTCGCTGCCTGGCCAGCTGATAGAGGCACTGGTTCTCAGTGGTTGTTCATGGATGTGAAGGCGGGTTGTTTCTGCGCTTTCAGGGATATAAAAAAGCTCTGGTCTTTTTTCGACCGTTTTTCTGAATTTAGAAAAAGATGCAGGAAAGTCGTTCAGTAAGGTGGCCATTTGTGCCTGACTGAAGAGTGTCTGACTTTCGTAGGTCACCAGATCAATGTCGTATTCTTTAACCGCTTCCAGCCACTCTTGTTCTTCAGGGGCCTGCGCATCCGAGGTGAGCAGCCTTATGTCGCCACACAGTTCATCTCTGAGTCGAGTAATGATGTCGACTGGGTGACCATGATACATATTGAAGTTAATGGTCTGATCTTCAAGCTGTCGATGAAGATCAATCAATGAGGCTCGCAGGAAATGTGCTTTCGCGCTTCCCAGCCTACTCATGCCATCATCATCTGTATTCAGCCAATGCTCAGGTAAAATATAAATGACAGCGAGAGGCGCGCCATATTCGACGGCCAGCCGAAACCCCTCATGATCATGCAGGCGCAGATCATTCCGCAGCCATAATACTTGAGTCGTCTTTTGCATCAGAACTCGTCCTCCACACTCGCGCTGGCGCACAGATTTGCAGCGGGTGTTGATTTAGCAGCGCGCTTACAGCGCTGTGAGCAATAGTGCACGTTTTCCCAGTCACGCGCCCATTTTCTCCGCCAGCAAAAAGGGCGTTTGCAATAGGCACAGTTTTTCTCTGGAAGATTTACTTTTTTATGGGGCATATCAAAGCTCGTCCAGTCGATTGAGAAGGTCATCCGCACGGGCAATGATTCGGTCTTTCTTGTCGTCTTTCATTTTGTCCAAGGTCCGGTAAATCATTCCCATACGGTGGTTGTTTTTGAAATCCTCACGGTGACGGTCGATAAAATGCCAGTACAGACTGTTAAAGGGACAACTGTCTTCCTCCACCTGAGTTTTGACTGAGTAATGGCATTGCGAGCAGTAATCCGACATTTTATGAATGTAGTTTCCGGAAGCTGCATAGGGCTTGCTCCCCAGATATCCACCGTCGGCATGCATGACCATGCCAAGTGTGTTGGGAAGCTCAACCCAGTCGTAGGCATCGGCGTATACCGCGAGATACCAGTCACAGATTTCTTCAGGTTTAATTCCGGTAAGTAACGCGAAGTTACCCGTGACCATTAAGCGCTGAATATGATGTGCGTAGGCATGATCAAATGTGTTTTTAAAACAGTCGGCCATGCAGGCCATCTTCGTATCGCCATCCCAGTAATAGCGGGGCAGTGAGCGCTTGTTCTTCAGCGTGTTCTGTTTCGCGTATCGGGGCATGTGAAGCCAGTAAATACCTCGCACGTACTCGCGCCAGCCGATAATCTGGCGAATAAAGCCTTCTACTGCATTCAGGGGGGCACGATCTTCGTCCCAGGCACGTTGGGCAGCATCACATACTTGTTTCGCTGTCAGTAATCCGCAGTTCAGGTAGGGAGAGAGCAGGCTATGAAACAAGGCTTTTTCACCGCGCACCATAGCGTCCTGAAAATCACCGAAATTGCTGAGGCAATGCTGAATAAAAAAGCCTAGCGCGGTTGAAGCCTGGCTTCTTGTAGTCGCCCAGTGAAATTCATCGAGCGAACCTGGGTGATCTGCGAAGTTCTTTTCGACCAGTTCTATGACTTCACGGTCGATATCATCGCGTTCAAACACAGGAGGGTTAGGAAAGGGAGTTTTGCCATCCCACTTTTTGCGGTTATCGGCGTCGTAATTCCATTGTCCGCCCTCTGGGTTGTCGTCTTTCATCAGGTAACCGGTTTTACGGCGCATTTCCCGATAAAAGTATTCCATACGTAGTTGCTTGCGACCGTCGGCCCAGTCTGTGAACTCTTTTGTTGTGGCGATAAAGCGATCGTCGCCATACACATCGACCGGGATGTTCAGTGATTTTGACCATTCCCGGTCCATCGCATTCTGCAAACGGTATTCACCACATTGGGTCAGGATCAGGCGCTCAGCCGAATACTCTTTTGCATAGTGCTTCACTACGTCGAACAGGGATTTGAAGTTTCCCTGACTGTTGTATTCGTAGTAATCCACCTGCCACCCCGCATCTCTCAACTCCTGTGCAAAATGGCGCATGGCGCTGAAGAGCAGAGCGATCTTCTGTTTGTGGTGTTTTACGTAGGTGGCCTCATCGCGGACTTCGGCCATGATCAGCCGGTCCACCTTCGGATCGAGAACGCGAAGGCTTGCGAGGTCGTGTGTCAGCTGGTCGCCGAGAATCAGCCCGAGGTGCATAAGTTATACATTTCTACGTTGTTTGGTATAACTAATGTATAACTATATGGCTGGATTTGCCAGTGTGCGAGTCCGTCAACGACGCGGGTTGCGACGGTTCATCCGTCAGATCTCAGTAAATTCCTGCTGTAAAGTGCTGATAAGCCACTCCAGTGCGAGGTCATCGCCCCGCAAGGAAGATGTGATAATGTCGACATCAAACGGTGGTATCGGCAGAGGCAGCGAAGCCAGCGCGATAGGTAGCAGCCCTGCATACTGGTCGGCCATGCGTTTTGGCAGCACTACGACCATATCGTTGCCAATGATGAGATGCGTGGCGCCAAGGTAATTGGGCGTGACAAGAACGATCTCACGCTCAAGGTTGTTATCGTCCAGCCACATATCGACAACCCCCCGGTGTTGCCCACCCGATACCCATATGTGGCGTAAGCCAAGAAATCGTTCCAGATCCAGCCCGGAGGTCAGGTCCAGTTGCTGTGGGTCATAGGCGACAACCAGATCCTCCTTCAGAAATCCTGTGCGGCGAATGCGGGGCGGCAGCTCTCCGAAGCGTCCGATGCACAGGTCTAAGTTGCCATCTTCAAGCGCTTTCGTCGGCGTATCCGGTGGCAGATCAAGAATGTCGAATTCGATTCCGGGCGCCGTTGTGCGCATGTAAGCCAATAAACGTGGCATCAGCGCCAGTTCGGCGTAGTCTGTAGTCGCTATCCGAAAACGGCGGCGGCTGGATTGAGGATCAAATTGATGACCGCCGGACAACGTGGTCTCGATTTGTTGAATGGCCTGACGTATCGGCCCTTCCAATGATAATGCCAGTGCCGTCGGTTGCATGCCCTGTGCGGTGCGGATCAGCAGTTGATCGTCGAGCAGGCTGCGCAGGCGGTTGAGAGCATTGCTGATGGCCGGCTGGCTCAGAGCCAGCTGGTCGGCGACCCGCGATACGTTGCGCTCGCGCATGAGGGCGTCAAAGATGACCAGCAGGTTGAGGTCAAAGTTGCGGATATTCATCATCACAATAAGCTATATCACTATGTTTAATTTCATGTGCTTCTTCAATCTTGGTCAGAATGAGCCCAGAAGCTGATCGAATAAGCATAACAACTCAATAGTAACCCGGATAACAATCCGGACAGGCAAGGTATATGACTCAAGCGAATCTCCCCTCAAGCGTAAACGACATCCAGCAGGTTGCAGTGATTGGTGCGGGCACCATGGGCCGCGGCATTGCTATCTCATTCGCGAATGCAGGCATCAAAGTGACTCTGCTCGACCTGAACGAAGACGTACGGGCGCAAGCTATGAGCTACATCGAAGGCATCTATGCCGGCATGGTAAAGCGTGAGCGTATCACTCAGGCTCAGGCGGACGAGCGCCTGGCCTGCTTCAGCCTGAGCGGAGACTACGCTGACATTGCCGATGTGCAGCTCGCGATTGAAGCGGTCTACGAAAATATCGACCTGAAAAAAACCATCTTCAAGCAGTTGGATGAAACGCTGAATGCGAACGCTATCCTTGCGACCAACACGTCATATCTCGATGTTGATGCCATTGCCGCGGCGACTTCACGCCCAGAGCAGGTACTCGGTCTGCACTTCTTCAGCCCAGCACACATTATGAAGCTGCTTGAGATTGTTCGCGGTGAGAAGACTGCTCCTGCGGTACTGCAGCTGGCTGAAGATCTTGGCCAACATATCGGTAAGGTTGCTGTCGTTGCCGGAAACTGCCATGGCTTTATCGGTAACCGCATGCTGGAGCCTTATGTGTTTCAGGCGCGCCGCCTGCTGTTAGAGGGCGCACTGCCAGCGCAGGTCGATAGCGCATTGCAGAACTTTGGTATGGCGATGGGCCCGTTCCGTATGTACGACGTTGTCGGTATTGATCTGGAGTGGCGCTCGCGTCAGCTCTCGGGAGTGCAGCTCCCTGAAGGCTCTCCTGAAGAACTGAATGTCCGTGTGGACAACCAGCTTTGTGAACAGGAGCGCTTCGGTCAGAAATCCGGCAAAGGATACTACCGCTACGAAAAAGGCAGCCGTGAGGCCATCGTCGACGAATCGGTTGAAGCATTGATAGTCGAAACTTCAGAAAAAGCCGGCTTTACCCGCCGAGATATCAGCGATGAGGAAATCGTTGATCGCTGCATTCTTGCGCTGGTGAACGAAGGCGCAAAAATCCTCGAAGAAGGCATTGCCCGTAACAGTGCCGATATCGATAAGGTCTACCTGAATGGTTACGGCTTCCCGAAAGAGCGCGGCGGCCCGATGGCATACGCTGATGGATGTGGCCTGGCCGAGATTCTCGCACGGACTGAAGCCCTGGCTGAAAAATTTGGAGAAGCTTGTGCAGCGGCGCCCCTGCTGAAAAAGCTCGCCGAAAGTGGCGGTAAGTTTTCAGATATCGCTAACTGATACCCAGAAAATAATAAATTAAAAACAGGTTACAGATATGACAGCCTATAAAGCTCCTTTGCAGGATATGCGTTTCGTATTGCACGAAGTACTCGACGCTACTTCACATTTTGCCCGCCTAGGTCGTGACGATCTGACAGCGGAGATAGTCGATGCCGTACTGGAAGAAGGCGCAAAATTTAATGAAGGCGTACTGGCGCCACTGAATCGCAGTGGTGATGAAGAAGGCATCACATTTAAAGACGGTGAAGTCACCACACCAGAAGGCTTTGCTGATGCTTATCGTCAGTTCTGCGAGAACGGCTGGGCCTCAATGACCGGCGGCGAAGATTTCGGCGGGCAGGGCTTCCCGGTCTCTATGGCAGCGCCATTCCAGGAAATGATGATGAGTGCTAATTTATCATTTCGCGTGTATACCGGCCTGACCGACGGTGCTGTGTTTGCGTTGAATATGCACGGCACTGACGAGTTGAAAACTACCTACCTGCCGAAAATGATTTCTGGTGAATGGACTGGCACCATGTGCCTGACCGAACCGCACGCCGGCACAGACCTGGCGCTGCTGCGTACCAAAGCCGAGCCTCAGGCCGATGGCAGTTATGCGATTTCCGGCACCAAAATCTTTATCAGTGGTGGCGAGCAGGATTTCACCGATAACATTGTTCATCTGGTGCTGGCACGTCTGCCGGATGCTCCGGCGGGTGTAAAAGGTATTTCGCTTTTCCTCGTACCTAAGATGCTTGAAGATGGCAGCCGCAACGGCGTTGCCTGTGGTTCTGTTGAGCACAAAATGGGGATTAAGGCGGCGGCCACCTGTGTGATGAATTTCGATGGCGCCAAAGGCTGGTTGATCGGCACAGAAAATCGCGGCCTGGCGTGTATGTTTACTATGATGAACGACGCTCGTTTTCAGGTCGGTTTGCAAGGCCTCGGCGTTGCCGAAATGGCGTATCAGGGCGCGGTGGAATACGCGATTGATCGTTTGCAGTCGCGTTCACTGACTGGCCCGAAAGCCCCTGAAAAACCGGCTGACCCGATTATTGTGCACCCGGATGTACGCCGTATGCTGCTGACGCAGAAAACCTTAGTTGAGGGGTGTCGTATCCTGGCGTATGAAGCCGCCCAGTATCTGGATATGGAACAGCACCACCCAGACGCTGAAGAGCGCGAAAAAGCCGCTGTGCGTGCAGCTCTTCTGATTCCGGTCGTGAAATCTTTCCTCACTGATATGAGCGCAGAGGCCGCGAACATCGGCATGCAGGTATATGGCGGTCATGGCTTTATACGCGAATGGGATATGGAGCAGCTGGTGCGCGATGGTCGAATTACCCAGATTTATGAAGGTACCAACGGCATTCAGGCGCTGGATCTGATGCGTCGTAAAGTCATGGGCGATCAGGGGGCTGAGCTGTCGCGCCTGCAGGACGAAATCGACGCCTTATGCGAGGCCAACGATCTGCACGAATCCCTGCGTGAGCAGGTCGCAGCACTGACTTCAGCGAACGCCCACTGGCGCAAACTGGCACAGGATATTATTCAGCGCGCAGCTGATAACCCGGAAGAAATCGGCGCCTGTGCGACGGATTTTCTGAATTTCTCATCCTATGTACTTCTGGCTTATGGCTGGTTACGTATGGCGTTAACAGCGCAGAAAAAACTCGATGACGGCTCTGGCGACAGCGCCTTTTATGAGGCAAAGCTGGCGTCGTCGCGTTTCTACTTTGAGCGTATTTTACCGCGTGCTGAATTGCACCGTCAGGTACTGCAATCGTCGGCGGATAACCTGTTTGGGCTGACCGCTGAACAATTTGTGCGCCAGTAACCTGAGACGTAAAAAGGAGAATAATAATGACAGCATTTACCTTTACGACGACCCGTACCATCATCAACGAGCCGGGTTCGGCCCGACGCCTTGCCGCTATCTGTGAAGAGCAGGGCGCTCGTAGTGTGATGCTGGTGACTGACCCGGGCATTATCAGTATTGGCTTGCTTGAGGACGTACTGCCAGCATTTTCAGAATCGGGTATTCAGTTAACACTGTTTAAAGACGTTGAAGCCGACCCGGCTGACAGCACGGTCATCGACGCCGCGAATCAGGCGCGTGCTGCTAAAGCCGATTATGTGGTGGGATTTGGCGGTGGTAGCTCGATGGATGTCGCCAAGCTGGTGGCCTTACTGGCTCACCCAGAGTGCAAACAGCCGTTAAGCGATATGTACGGTGTTGGCAATGCACGTGGTAAACGTCTGCCTTTATTGCAGGTGCCGACCACCGCTGGCACAGGGTCTGAAGTCACACCGATTGCGATTGTGACCACAGGCGCGACGACCAAGGCAGGTGTGGTATCGCCGGTATTGCAGCCCGACATTGCTCTATTAGACGCGGAGCTGACCAAAGGCCTGCCAGCGCATGTGACGGCGGCCACCGGTATCGATGCCATGGTGCACGCGATCGAGGCGTATACCTCAGTGCACAAGAAAAACCCTGTATCCGATATGCTGGCTAAAGAAGCATTGCGGTTACTGTCGTCAAATTTAATGGCTGCGGTCAACGAAGGGCATAACCTGGAAGCACGCAGCAATATGTTGCTCGGTGCACTATACGCGGGTCAGGCATTTGCTAATGCGCCAGTGGCGGCAGTGCATGCGCTGGCGTATCCGCTGGGAGGTCATTTTCATATTCCGCATGGTCTGAGTAATTCCCTCGTACTGCCGCACGTGATGCGGTTTAACTCAGTGGATAAACAGGCGGCAGCACAGTACGCGGAATTAGCGCCCTATATTATGGGAGCTGATTTCTCAGAAACATCAGCCGGGAGCAGCGCTGAGGAGGTTACTAACACTCTGATCGCCTGGCTTGAACAGCGCATCAAAGAGACGGGCCTGCCGATGACGTTGCGTGAATGTGATATTCCGGAGGATGCCATTCCCATGCTCGCCAGCGAAGCCATGCTGCAACAACGTTTGCTCATTAATAATCCGCGCGAAGTTAGCGAAGCGGATGCTCTGGCTATTTATACCGCCGCTTATTAATTTGAAAAAGGATGACCCATGAGCAGTGAAAAGCCGCTGTTACGCAGTGATTATAAAAAATTCGTACCCATCACGACGCGCTGGATGGATAACGATATTTACGGTCATGTGAATAACGTTACCTATTACTCTTACTTCGACTCTGCGGTTAACCGTCATTTAATCGAAGAGGGCGGGCTGGATATTCACGATGCACCGATTGTTGGTTTTGTGGTGAATTCGCATTGCAATTACTTAGCGCCGATTGCGTATCCTGACGCCATTGAAGTGGGCTTGCGGGTTAACAAACTGGGCAACAGCTCGGTGACTTACGGTGTGGCCATATTTAAAGAAGGCGAAGAGCAGGCCTGTGCCTTTGGCGACTTTATTCATGTGTTTGTGGAACGCGCGGCGAATAAATCCGTCCCAATACCTGAACCGATACGAAATGCACTCTCGCAACTGGTGATCTGATATGAGTAAGACCTATCCCTATTATCTCGCAGGCGAAGCGGTATACGCCAATACAGACCTGAAAGTCACCGATAAATACAGCGGCGAAGTGGCCTACGAAGTACCACTGGCGACGCCGGATGTTCTCGATGAAGCCATCGCCGCCGCCGAAGGCGCAGCCGAGGCAATGCGTAATATGACGGTGTACGAACGTCAGGCCGTCCTTCAGCACTGCGTAAAACGCTTTACTGAGCGCGCGGACGAACTGGCAGAAGCGCTTTGCATTGAAGCCGGTAAGCCAATTAATGATGCAAAAGGCGAAGTCGGCCGCCTGATCGACACCTTTAAAATTGCCGCAGAAGAAACACCGCGCATGCTCGGTGAGACACTGCCTCTGGATATCAGCCCGCGTGCCAAAGGCTATCGTGGTATGACTCAGCGCGTGCCGATTGGCCCGTGTGCCTTTATCAGCCCGTTTAACTTTCCGCTGAATCTCGCTGCACACAAAGTCGCTCCTGCGATTGCAGCGGGTTGTCCGTTCGTATTAAAACCAGCCAGCATGACGCCGATTGGCGCTCTGGTGATTGGTGAAATTCTCGCAGAAACTGATTTGCCTGAGGGCGCGTTTTCTATTCTGCCGTGTCGCCGTGACAGTGCCGACATGCTCACAGAGGATGAGCGCCTGAAGCTTCTGAGCTTTACCGGTTCTCCTGAAGTTGGCTGGGCTTTGAAAGCCCGTGCTGGTAAAAAGCCGGTCGTGCTGGAACTCGGCGGCAACGCTGCGTGTGTTGTCGATAACGACTGGGACCTCGATGATGCGGTTGCCCGTGTCATCATCGGTGCTTTCTACCAGTCGGGTCAGAGCTGCATCGGTGTTCAGCGCTTGTATGTCCACAGCGATGTGTATGACACGTTCAAAGAAAAACTGCTGACTAAAACCAAGGCACTGAAAAGTGGCGATCCGAAAGATCCGGAAACCTTTATCGGCCCGATGATTTCAGAAGGCGAAGCGGAGCGTCTGCACGGCTGGATCAAAGACGCACTGGACCGCGGTGCAACCCTGCTGTGTGGCGGTGAGCGTGACGGCAATATGCTGCAGGCATCCTTACTGGAAAACGTACCAGCGGATTGCGAACTCAGCGCGGAAGAAGCGTTTGGGCCAGTGGCTATTTTAGAGCCGTTTGATGATTACGACGCTGTTCTGAAAAAAGTAAACGACAGCCGTTACGGTCTGCAGGCGGGTATCTTCACCCGTGATCTGTATAAAGCACAGAAAGCTTGGGACGAACTGGAAGTCGGTGGTGTCGTGATTGGTGATGTGCCGAGCTGGCGCGTCGACCATATGCCATACGGCGGTGTAAAAGACTCAGGCATTGGCCGGGAGGGCATTCGCTATGCTCTTGAAGATATGACAGAGTTGCGCCTGATGGTAGTGCGCACGCCGCAGTAACGGAAATGCAGACCAAAAAAAGCGCAGTCGGTTTCCCGACTGCGCTTTTTTATGCATCACGTTCTGATTACAGAGCGACGATGTTCTCAGCCTGAGGGCCTTTCTGACCTTGAGTTACAGTGAACTCAACACGCTGGCCTTCAGCCAGAGTTTTAAAGCCAGAACCAGTGATCGCGCTGAAGTGAGCGAAAACGTCAGGGCCAGATTCCTGCTCGATGAAGCCGAAACCTTTAGATTCGTTGAACCATTTTACTGTGCCAGTTGTTTTATCAGACATAATTTGTACCTTTCGGATTGTATTCAGTGGTGTCCCTCATGACACAAAGCCACGCTGAGGACGATAAAGCATGAAATAAGGCTGAACTTAGAAACTACAAACCGAGGTATTACAGCTAACTGACATCGAGATGGAGTATTTAGACAGGAGACTTTCTTTCTTGCCAGATGGACTATGGGCCGGGATGGACGTTCTGTCAATATTTATTGGCTAAACAGTACGTGTGGGTAACAAAAAATTCACTTTTCCTGCCAGTTGAGGGCGAACTCAGGCTGGCAGGATGGAAAACAGCGGGGGGATCAGTCGATCAGGCCAAAGCTGATGATGTTCCAGAAGCTGCGGCGATCAACATCCGCCAGCCCACTTTCCTCCAGTTGGCCGTCCACCAGTTGAGGGTGGTCTGGGTAGTTGAGTTTAAGAAGGGCAAGCGACTTGTCAGCCAGCTCGTCCATTTCAAGCAACTTGTAGGCTTCGGTCATGATCGCCAGTGCATCTTTAACATACGGTGTCTTCTGATAGTGGATCAGGACTTCTTCGCAGCGGTTCGCAGCAGCCAGATAGGCGTGACGCTTCATATAATATTTAGCGACGTTGATCTGGTAGCTGGCCAGACGCTCACGCAGGTAGATCATACGGGCGCGGGCATCCGCGTTGTACTCGCTGTCAGGGAAGCGGCGCAGCAACTCAGAGAAATACGCGAATGAATCCTGCAGGGGCACCGGGTTACGGTACTCTGTTTCATCACTCAGGTAGCGCTCGACGAAGGCAAAACCCAGCTCATAGGTTGCCAGACCGCGCATATAGTAAGCGTAATCAACTTTCGGGTGTTGCGGGTGAAGACGGATAAAGCGTTCAGATTTGGCCAGAACACCTTCCATGTCTGACATCTTGAAGCTGACGTAAATCAGCTCAAGCTGAGCTTGCTCTGCGTACTGGCCGAACGGATACTCGCTTTCGAGTCGCTTCAGGCGGTCTTCTGCGATCAGCATGTTATCGTCGTCGATGGCCTCGCGGGCTTCTTCGTAGTACTCGGCTTCGGTGCGTACTTCACGTTCAGGGTTCGAAGAGCAGGCGCTCAGGCCGGCTGAAAGAAAAGACGCTGTGATCAGTGCCAACAGGATGGACTTTATGGAGTGCATTCTCATACATCTATATAATTTCGCGATACGCCGTATTAGAACACACCTGCGCGTCATCATCATCCGTCGCGCACATTAAAGGTTTCCTATGTCTGACCAGATAGACCACACCATTGAAGTTCCCTATGAAGAGGGTAACAAACGCCTTGATCAGGTGGCCGCCAAGCTGTTCCCTGATTACTCACGCTCGCGCCTGCAGCAATGGATCAAAGATGGCCAGCTGCTGGTGAACGGCAAATCTGTCCGGGGGCGCGATAAGGTGGTTGGTGGTGAGACCCTGACCTTAACCGCCGAGCTGGAGGCTGAGGGCGAATGGGAGCCAGAAGATATCCCGCTGGATATCGTCTACGAGGATGATGACATTCTGGTATTGAACAAACCCACTAACCTCGTGGTGCATCCTGCCGCGGGTAATCGCACCGGCACCTTACTCAATGGTTTGCTCTTCCACTGCCCTGACCTGATCAATATTCCGCGCGCGGGCATTGTTCATCGTCTTGATAAAGACACCACGGGTCTGATGGTGGTCGCCAAGACATTACAGGCGCAGACGCACTTAGTCGCTCAGCTGCAGGACCGCAGTATGGGGCGAGAGTACGAGGCGGTAGTGCAGGGGCACATGGTTGCGGGTGGTACGGTCGACGAGCCGATTGGCCGCCACGGCACGCAGCGCACCAAGATGGCCGTTAGCCCTATGGGTAAAGAAGCGGTCACTCACTATCGTGTCTTGCATAAGTTTCCGTCGCATACCTACATTCGCTGCAAGCTGGAAACTGGCCGCACGCATCAGATTCGTGTGCACATGTCGCATATCAGCCACCCTCTCGTTGGTGATGCTACGTACGCTGCCCGCACCCGATTAAAGAAAGGCGTCAGCCCAGAGTTACGCGAAATGCTGGCAAAATTTCCACGACAGGCACTTCATGCAAAAGCCCTGACGCTGATTCACCCGCGTACCGAAGAAATCATGGAATGGGAAATCGAACTCCCGGATGACTTTGTTGAACTGCTGAATACACTGGCCGACGACGAAGCCCTGCAGGACGACTATTAATGATCGACCTGCACGAACCCAAATGGTCATTGCCGGAAGGCGTTCACGCATACTATTCGGGTCGGCGCGGCGGCGTTTCGTTAGCGCCGTATAACGGATTTAACCTTGGCGATCATGTGGGTGACTTATCCGAATCCGTGGCCGCTAATCGAGCGACGCTACTCGATGCTTTACCCGGCGTTTCCGGCATCCAGTGGCTGAAGCAGGTGCATGGTGTTGAGGTATTTCAGGCAACCGCTGACTCACTCAGAATAATTCCAGAAGCCGATGCGGCTGCCACCACAGAAGCAGGTATCGCCTGCGCTGTGATGACGGCCGACTGTCTGCCTGTGTTGTTCTGTGATCAGAGCGGCGACAAGATCGCGGCTGCCCATGCTGGTTGGCGTGGCCTGGCTTCGGGCGTCTTGCTCAACACTCTTAAAGAGTTCTCTGATGTGTCTCAGGTAAGTGCTTACTTATGCCCGGCGATCGGGTTTGAAGCCTTCGAAGTTGGCCCTGAAGTTAAAGGAGCCTTTCCCGATGCGCCTGAAACCTGCTTCCGCAACGGAGAGGGAGATCGCTGGTATGCAGATCTTTTTGAGCTGGCTCGTTGGCAGCTCATCCGTGCGGGCATTGGCAGTGTGCACGGAGGAGGGATCTGCACTTTCGAAGACGAAAGTGGGTATTTTTCTTATCGTCGTGATGGTGTCACCGGCCGTCAAGTCAGTCTGATCTGGAAAGCGTAAAACCTGCCCCGTTTTCAGACTGGATAATACCGTTGCTGAAACCTTATTAAATACAGTGATAAAAACCGGCCTGAGCCTTGATT
>NZ_DDKU01000103.1:34350-34725 GCF_002339775.1 Thalassolituus sp. UBA2590 | reverse complement strand
AGCGCCATAGCAATGGATTGCTTGATGGCGCAGTATTCGTCAGGACCAAAAACTCCCTCGTGATCCACTACGATATGGGCCGTCAGTACATGCTGTTCACCATCCAGGGACCAGAGGTGTTGGTGATGAATTCCGCTGATGCCATCAATGCCAATTAGTGTTCGCCGGATCTCCTCGTGAAGCGCCTTATCTGGAACAGCCTGAAAGAAAAGCTTGCCGGTTCCCCAAAGATTCCGACACACATTAAACAGAATAAAGAGAGTAAAGCCCACCGATAGCAATGGGTCGAGAATAGGCCAGTCGGCAAACTGCAAAACGATTGAGATAATCAGCACTGCCACCCACCCCAGCACATCTTCCAATAAATGCCAGTTC
>NZ_DDKU01000103.1:0-34044 GCF_002339775.1 Thalassolituus sp. UBA2590 | reverse complement strand
ATCTTCCAATAAATGCCAGTTCAATACCTTTTCGTTCAGCGTATTTCCCTTGCTAAGACGATAAGCAGCAATACCGTTGACGGTGACGCCCAGAATCGCCAGCGCTAACATGCCCTCGGTGACGGGCATCACTGGATTGGCCAGTCGGGGAATTGCTTCGCTTAATACCCACAGCGATCCGGCAATCAATACCAGGCCGTTGATCAGGGCGCCGAACAGGGACAACCGCCGGTAGCCATAGGTGAATTCGGTGTCGGCGGGTTTACGTCCCAGCCGGTTCAGGAGCCAGGCGCTGCCAATGGACAGACTGTCACCCAGATCGTGCACCGCATCGGCCATGATAGCCGTGCTGTTGGTGAGCCAGCCGCCGATGAATTCGATGATGGTAAAGCCCACATTAAGAAAGAACGCCATTGCTATGCGGCTTGCGCTTTCATCTTTGTGGTGTGAATGATCGTGTTGATGCATAAGCAACCCTTACACAATAAATGTACCTGCCCTGACCGTAACGATAAGGGCAGGCAAAACGTTTATGCCATGTCGCTTAACTTGCCTTTTGAAAACCAGGCAAACAGCACCGGCAATACAAACAGCGTCAAGAACGTAGCGGTTACCAATCCGCCCACGATCACACTCGCCAGAGGCTTTTGGATTTCTGCGCCGACACCATTCGACAGCAGCATGGGGATCAGACCCAGTGCCGAGGTAATAGCAGTCATCAGCACGGGCCTTAGCCTTGAAACCGCTCCATCAAACACCGCATCCGATACTTTCAAGCCATCCGCAATCCGTTGATTGATGCTTTCCACCATGACAACGCCATTCAGGACAGCGACCCCAAACAAGGTGATGAAGCCCACTGAGCTGGGCACCGACAAATACTGACCGGAAATCCAGAGTGAAAACACACCACCAATCACCGCAAGCGGGACATTCACCAGAATCAGCATGGCCTGGCCAACCGAGGCAAAGGCAAAATAAAGCAACAAAGCAATTAATCCCAGCGAAACCGGCACCACCAGGGATAAACGCTTTTGCGCTCGTTGCTGATTTTCAAACTGGCCACCGATATCGACGGAATAACCGGTGGGCAGGTCCACTTGCTCGGCAATCACCTGACGAATATCAGCAACCACGCTACCCATGTCCCGTCCATGAACATTGGCCTGAATCACCACTCGACGCTGCACGTCATCACGACGCACCTGCGGTGGACCAGATGCGATACTGACTTCCGCCACATCCCCTAGGCGAACCCAGGCACCTGACGGGGCCTGTAAACGCAGGTCGGCAATGGTTTCACGGTCTTCGCGAAACCGCTCAGCGAGCCGCACGTAGATGTCGTAACGCTCGTTGCCATTGATGATCTGGCCGGCACTGGCACCTCCCAGCCCTTCGCGTACCAGCTCCATCACGTCGCCCACGGCCAGACCGTAACGGGACAAGGCTCTGCGATCCGGTTTCACGACCAGTTGAGATTCACCGGCGATCTGCTCCATGGCCACATCGCGGGCACCTTCGATTTCTTTTACTGCGGCCTCAATGGCCTGGCCCTTATTGGCCAGCACGGCAAGATCGGGACCAAACAGTTTGATGGCCAGCTGCGCTTTGACACCTGAGAGCAACTCGTCCACACGGGTTGCGATGGGTTGCGAGAAGTTGAACAGTAAGCCCGGGTGTTGCTCCAGTTTCTGTTCCATCAATGACTGGAGTTCATATCGGTTGTCTGCACTGGTCCATTCCGGCACCGGTTTAAGGCCAATATAGATCTCGATGTTATTCACCGGCTCAGGATCGCCGCCGATTTCAGCCCGGCCAATGCGCGACAGCGCATAGGTTACCTCCGGGAATTCCATCAACTTGGCCTCCAGTTTGGGGGCCACTTCCAGGGCCGTGTCCAGACTGGAAGAAGGTGCCAGGGTGACACGCAGATTGATGGTACCTTCCTCCAGTTCGGGCACGAACTCCGTACCCAAGCGGGGCAGAACCAACGCGGCCGCTACCACCATAATGGCAGCGACACCCACCACCACTTTGCTGTGTCCCATCGCCCAGGCTAAACCTTTACGATAGAGCAGATCGAGCGGCTTCAATACAAAGCTCTCGCGTTGGCGAACCCCCCTGCGAAAGAGATAGGTTGCTAGTGCAGGCACGATGATCAGGGCCACCAACACCGCCGAGAGCATGGCGAGCATGATACTGATGGCCATGGGTTGAAACAGTTTGGCTTCGACACCTTCAAAGCTGAACAGTGGCATGAAGACAACCAGAATAATGGCCGTGGCAAAAAAGATGGGGCGAGCGACTTCCTTACCGGCTTCCTGCAGGCGCAAGGCAATACCATGACGGTCGTGGGCCGCATCAACAGGGTCCACGTCATCGGAATCCACCCGCGATTGTCTCTGGGTATCATGTTCAGCATCCGGGTGCGTCAGATGTTTAAATATGTTCTCCACCATTACTACGGAGCCATCCACCAACATGCCAATGGCGACCGCAATCCCCCCCAGCGACATCAGATTGGCCGACAATCCGAACCAAGCCATCACCATTAAAGCGATTCCAATAGATATCGGGATGGACATCAACACCAGAAAGGTGGCGCGCAGGTTCATCAGGAATAGCGCAAGGATCACGACGATGAAAATAAACGCCAGCAGCAGGGCATTGACCACGGTCTGTACGGCCTGGGTGATCAAATCCGCCTGATCGTAAAATGCCTCGAAGCGAACACCTTCCGGTAATGCCTGGTTAATACGCTCAATGCGTGCATTGACTCCATCAATGGTGGCCTTGGTGTTGGCCCCCATGCGCTTGAGCACGATGCCGGACACCACCTCGCCGAGATTCTCCACCTTGTCGTCGGCGTTCTTGCGCGTCATGGTCACCGCTCCCTGACGGATCTCACTGCCCAGGGCCACTTGCGCCACGTCGGACACGGTGATCGTAGTACCGTCCACGGTTTTCAGTGGCACCTGACGGATCTGTTCCAAGCCCTTCTCACCATGATCCAGCCAACCCGTACCCCGGATCACCAGTTGCTCCTGGCCCCGGTTCATATACCAACCGCCGACGTTGGTGTTGTTGCGCTCCAGTGCCATCATGACGTCGTCCTGGGTCAGCTCGTAGGCCAACAGTCGGGACGGGTTTAGGTTAACCTGGTACTGACGCACCTCACCGCCAAAGGAGAGCACATCGGTCACGCCCTCGGCCGGGATCAATAGCAGCTTCACCACCCAGTCGTTCAAGCTACGCAAAGCCATGGCGTCGAAACCGGCATCGGGTTCTGCCACCAGCAGATACTGATAGACCTGACCCAGGCCGGAAGTATTCGGGCCCATTTCCGGTGTGCCGACGCCATCGGGGATCAGCTCCTTGGCAGCCTGAAGCCGCTCAAATACCAGTTGCCGGGCAAAATAGATATCGGTGCCTTCTTTAAAGACTACGGTGACGCCGGACAGGCCGGTTTTGGAAATGGAGCGCACCTCTTCCACATCCGGTAAGGCGTACATCACGGCTTCGATGGGATAGGTAATAAGCTGTTCCACCTCTTCGGCAGCCAGCCCCGGTGCTTCGGTATTGACAGATACCTGCACGTTGGTCACATCCGGAAAAGCATCCAGATTCAGTTTTGGAATAATAAAAACGGCACTGACCGTTAGTGTGATCAGGGCTATCACCACCAGCAATCGGTTGATGACCGCCCAATCGATAATTCGGTTAAACATGGGGTCTCCTACTGCTTAGTGGTTATGGGGGTCAAAGCCGCCCTTGGCGATCTGAGAGGCAACAAAGAAAGCGCCCTGAGTGACGATGCGAGCCCCCGGACCGACACCGCTAATTTCACGTAGCGGCCCGAGCGCTCGACCCAGCTCCACCTCCACTGGCTGGAATTCGCCAGGATGGTCTTCCACGAACACCGTCCAATCTCCGTCTGCGCCGCGCATCAGTGCGGTTTCGGGTACCGCTAGCACGGGCCTTTTAGTCTGGAATCGGAAATACACCTCGGCGAACTGGCCAGGGTGCAGGCGGTGTTCCGGGTTATTGACCAACAGGCGCACGGTACGGGTACGGGAGATGGGATCAATGGTGTGCGCCTCCTGAGTGACCTTGGCGTTTACACGGACATCCCCAGCCACCACTTCCGCCCGCGTTCCCGCGCCCAGCGTCAGGGAGAGATCGGCGGGCAGGTGGGCCTCCACCCAGAGTTGCTTTTCATCGGCCAACGCAATCAAGGGCGCGCCCGCCTCGATGCGCTGCCCCTGCTCGAAATCATCTCTAAGCACCGCGCCGTCAATCTCGGCATGCAGGGTATACTCCCCTAATGCAACAGATTGCTGAGAAGCGACCAACGCTTGCAAGTCCGAGGCGGAAAGGCCGTAGGCCAGCAGCGTCGCCCGTGCCGCTTCTAGGTTGGTTTTGGCCGTGAAGTAACGCTGCTCACCCACGGTTTTGCGCCCAAGTTCCTGTACTCTCTGCCATTCAGGCCAAGCCGTGCGGTAATTGGCTTGTGCTTGCGCCACGGTTTCACTGAACAGAGTAACCAGCGGCTGACTCTGTTCGACGTGATCGCCCAGGGCGACATGGCGGCGCAGCACCACGGAGGGCACCCGGGGCGATACCCGGTAACTGGTGTAGCCGTTGGAAAGGATCTCCCCCGGTGCGTAAAGCTGATAATCGACCTTTCTGGGAGTCAGTGGGTTGATCTGAATATCGGCCAGGGTCATTTGCGCCGGGTTCAGTGACGCAGAAGCAGCTTCTTGGTGACCTCCATTCCCACCATGATCACCGTGGTCACCGCCCTCGCTATGCTCTTCATGTCCGTGTTCTGAGCCGGAGTTGTGCTCGTCGTGGGCGCTGTGTTCATCATGATTTTCGTCGCCATGATCATCGTGCGCATCCTTGTGATCACTATTGACGTCCTCGCCGTGTTCCGCGTGGCCGTGCTCGGTGTCAGGCTTATGGTCATCATGCTCTTCATGGTTTTCCTCACGATGATCGTCATGATTATCCTGTTCGCTATGGGGTGCCGCCGTTATCGCTTTTTCCTGCCCATGCTCACGTGCATGCTCAGACTCAGATTCTTTGGCGTAGCTGGCGGTTGCGGTCGCAAGACCAGCCACCAAAATGGCTACCAGTGTTTTATTCATGTTTATCATTCCTGTTTAATTCGTTGACGCTGTCGATGACTTTGTTGCGTTGTTCAGGTGGCCCGATTGCTGAAGTGCTTCGGTGAGCGCAAGCCGTGTCTGCTTTTCCAGCTCAATGCCTGCCAGCAGGCTTTCGGTGCGTTGATTCAAGGCCAGCAGATAATTAGTGGTGGACAGATCACCCGTGCGCCATTGCCGTTTCAGCAGTTCGGCGCTGTTCTCGACCCGACCCTGAACAACCTCTTGCCAGCGGCGATATTGCTGTTCAAAGCGCTGCCAGGTGGCCTGTGCAGCCTGCCAGTCAAAGCGCTGCTTGCGGTAGATAGCCTGAAAACGAGCCTCGGCCTCCAGCGCTATGCGTTCAGCGGCGCGAGTTTCTGCGCTGAAGTTGTTGCGGACATTCAACGGGATGGAGAAGGTCAGCCCGACAACGCTCTCTCCACCATCACGACCGGAATTGACGCCAAAGGTGGGCTCCGCCTTGGCGGTACGCCGTGTCACTTCAGCTTCCTCCTTCAGCGACTGCCAGCGGGCGTGGGCGCTGGCTACGGCCGGGTGTTGCAGTAACTCCTGATCCGAGGTCAAGTCTGGCTGGGAGGGCCAGAAATCATCAGGAATGCCGCCTCGCGTGGGCGCCCATGCGGGCAGCAGCTCGCGAACCCGGATTTCGGCTTTCTGTATCGCGGCTTCGGCCTCGGCAACCTGAGCCAGCTGCTGTGACAGGGACAGAAAGGTGAGTTCGGCATCGATGCTGCCCAGATCACCTGCCTGCTGGCGCTTATCCACCTGTTCGAGCAAGGCGTTAAGTTGCTGCTGTTGCGCTTGGGCAATGGCGGCGGCGCGGTTGGCGGCATGCCACTCCACCAGTGCGGCAAGCGCCTCGGCGGTTTTGTCCAACACTTGTTGCTGGTACAGCGCTTCGGCGGCGCTTCGCATAAAGCCCGCCTGCTGCCGTCTTGCACCCCGTCTGTCCCACCAGTCGATGGTCTGCTGAACGCCGACCCGGTAGTTGTCTTCCACTCCATTACGCTCCAAATCGGTGGACAGCTCCGGGTTGTAAAGCGGCTGCTCCAGCGCATCGGCGCTGGCGTTGGAGCCCAGCAATTGCTCGCGGGCGGCAAGCACCTCGGGGTGTTTTTGTATCTGGGAGGCGAGCCAGGCGCTCCAACTCGATGTCTCTGCGTAAGCAAGCATGGCCGGAAAAAACAAGAACGCGCCCAGCAAGGCCCGTCTGGGCCAGTCAAATCGTCTCATATTGATGCTCCTGAAATTCAGCGTGCGACGGTTTGGTCGTGCACCGGATTTTGCCGTTGTTGGGGTTCATCCCGGTGAAAGGCGACCTTTATTACGGTATCACCAGGCAAGGCGGGGAGCTTTGCAGAAAAACGCACGCCGCCCTTGCGTGATGCGCGTCTGGTGAGAAGGCGCGGTGAGTAATCAGTGGTTGTTTCCGCAATCAATTCGTTATCAGCAGACCAGGCTGCGATGTCTACATGGCCTCGGGGAAGGCCGTAGCGCAGGTGAGCATCCATCCGTCCGAAGACGGTCAGCTCCGCGGCGGTATGGTTCAC
The DNA here is from genome assembly GCF_002339775.1 of Thalassolituus sp. UBA2590. Taxonomy (NCBI): domain Bacteria; kingdom Pseudomonadati; phylum Pseudomonadota; class Gammaproteobacteria; order Oceanospirillales; family Oceanospirillaceae; genus Thalassolituus; species Thalassolituus sp. UBA2590. The sequence goes on along the minus strand of NZ_DDKU01000103.1, from coordinate 27,323 downwards.
GGTCACCTGGCGGAAATGCCAGCGTTGGTTGTCGGTATTGACGACTTCAATTTCAGGCAAGCTGTTTTCGGCCTGAGCGGAATTGACAAGCGCTCGGCTCAGCGCGAGCCCAATAGCGATCTGTTTCATGATGTTTCACCCTAAAATAAATACCAATTGTTCGCTGTAACCCAAGTCTACAGCGACTGATGACGTGCTTTTGAGGCGCGATCAGGCGATTGGAGGGCGAAACAGAGAGGGGGGAATACCAGAGGTGAGGTTGGCCTGATAGTCGGCTTGTCCGTTTTCTGAGAATAAATTGGCCAAGTGTGAAGCGGCTCCGGTCAGAACGACAGAGCCGTGGCCATGACAATGGCAGCAATGGTGGCAGTCATATACAGACTGTCCGGGCTGATCGGGTGTCTGCTTGGCGAGCAGATTGTCGTTTTGGGTATCAGTGGCACTGGATTGGTGCGAATGGTCGAATTCCAAGTGCTCCGTCCCGAATTGATGAAGCTGGTGAACGTCCGCCATGGCAGCCACGGATTGCAGGGCAATCAGTAGAGCCAGTAGACAAGTTAAATGATGGCGGATGTTCATGTGAAATGTGGAGCCCTTATGTTGTCAGGTTCAAAACACTAGCTGCCATAGACTATCATATTATAGAAAAGTTCACCAAAACCGTTTCCGGTCAGGATTTCAGCTGCAAAATACGTCGTGCACCGTTTAGGACAACGACGCCAATAATGAGACCAATCACCAGATCCGGATAGCGGGAACCGGTCCAGGCGACCAGGCCACCAGCCAGGATAACCCCCAGATTGGCAATCACGTCGTTGGCGGAGAATATCCAGCTGGCTTTCATATGCGCTCCACGATTCCTGCTTTTGGCGATCAGCACAAGGCACAACACATTGGCCGCCAAAGCAGCCAGGCCCATACTCATCATCAGGACGGACGCTGGCTCGCTGCCAAACATAAACCGCCGCACAACTTCACTCAAAGCGCCAAACGCCAACATCAGTTGCAACCAGCCAGAAAAATGTGCCGAGCGCAGTTTCAACCGAGTGCTGCGCCCAACGGCATAGAGCGCCACGCCATAAACGGCGGCATCAGCGAACATGTCCAGGGAATCGGCGATCAAGCCAGTGGATTGCGCCCACCAGCCGATGGTGATTTCAATGACAAACATGATGCCGTTGATGGCGAGTAGCCATTTCAGAATACCCGATTCTTTTTGTGCCTCCTGTTGTGCATCTTCATGTGCTTGGGCGATGGCATCACTGTCTACGGGTGATGTGATTTCAAGCGTAGCGCCCAAACCAACAGAGTGCATCCGTTCCTCAATCACATCGGCATTATCCCCATGAAAGATACGCACTATGCGATTGGGGGTATCAAATTCCAGCGTTACTTTGGGTTCCACACTATCCAATGCCATGCGGATCACGCCTTCCTCCGAAGGGCAGTCCATCCTGGAGACATGATACTCGCTAACATAGCCGCCTTGGACGACGCTTGTGCCATCGGAAATCTGTGGTGTGTTGTCTCGTGCATCGCTGTTACAGCTAGCACAGCATTGCTCAGTCATATTAAAACGCTCTTGTTTTTTCCTGGTTATGCAGTTTAAATTCTATAGTCACTATAGAATCAAGAGTGAAATTGGTGGTTATGAAAATAGGAGAATTGGCGAGCGTTACCGGCTGCTCAATACAGACGATCCGTTATTATGAAAAAGAAAATCTGCTGCCCTCAACCCAACGCACCGAGGGAAATTTTCGCTTGTATGACAAAGCGGCCGTCGACCTGTTGCTGTTCATTAAACACTGCCGCAGTCTGGATCTCAGCTTGAAGGAAATCCGTCAACTATTGGCGCTCAAACGCTCGCCTGGCGCGCAATGTGATAAGGTGAATCGGATGATGGACGCCCATATTCAACAAGTGGAAGACCGCATTGCCGAGCTGACGCAATTGCGTAGGCAACTCAAAGCGTTGCGCCGCAGTTGCTCAAGCGACCGCACGGTGGAGCAGTGCGGCATACTGCAAAATCTGACCACCTAGTCAGAATCCGAAGCGGTAACATTGGTTTTCTGATCATTGGAAGTCACACGTCTACCCTGGATATCCCATTCCACCTTGTTCGGCGATTTTTCACTGAGGTCGGGCTCATGGCGCAGTTTCTGGCCAGTTCCAGGGAAACTGCTCGAGGCTATGTCCGTGTAGACAGGCGAGGCAAGGCATTGACGTAGATCGCTCGTTTCGAATATTATGGACGAATCGAACGATATTTGGTGAGGTACCAGACCATGGACACACTTTCTGCCAATGAAGCCAAAACCCAGTTTGGTGACCTGCTGCTAAAAGCGCAACGTGCGCCAATCCAGATCAATAAAAACGGAAAACCGGTTGCTGTGGTTATCTCAATGGATGAGTACGAGAGCATTAAAGCGCTCAAGCTGAGATTGTTGCAGTCGAGGGCCACTCAGACCAAAGCTGATATCAAAGCAGGTAACACCGTTGATGGTGAAGCATTTTTTAATGATTTGGAATCAGGTCACCACGACTAGACGATAAAATTTCTGGGGGAAGAAAAATGTCTGCTGTCGAGCTGAATGCAGAACAACTTCAGATGGTAAAGATCATCCATGACCACGCCCTCCGGTTTCCTCTTACCGAAGCCGGGGATGAGCAATTATTGCAAACCTGCTACGACTACATGGATGTGTTCAAACGGGTGATGGATAGCACCTCTCACATCCAAATGGATTACATCTGTCAGCAATACGATGGCTTTTATCGTTTTGCCAAACTCATGGAAATGCTGGCACAGGGGATCGCCGATGGCATTGTCGATGTTCCCAAGGATCATTAGTCCCGCCAATACGCCATGTCAAATTACCGCTTAACCCCGGATGCTCAATCCGATCTTATCGACATTCGTCGTTTTACCCTAGACCGATGGGGAGAAGCGCAGTCGAAGAAATACCTGTTCGAACTCCGACAAACCCTTCACCTGCTGGCTGAAACCCCGTCCCTGGGAAAGCCCAGGCCGGATGTAGGGGAGGACGTGTTGAGCTTCCCCCACATCAGTCATGTCATTTATTACGTGGTTCATGCGCAGCAGTTGGTGGTGTTTGGTGTCCTGCACAAGCGGATGGTGCCAGTGAATCACCTGGATGGGCGCGAGGTGATTTAAATGTGGCTGACGATCGGGCCGCATTGAATCGGCACTCGCTATGGAAAATATCGAACGTATTCAGCTGTTATCCAGCACGGAAGTCGAAGAGTTATATGCTCGCCCAGAATTCAATACCCATGAACAAAGCCTGTATTTTTCATTAAGTCCGACAGAACGCGCCGCGCTTGAGCAGTTTCGCAATACCCAGACCCGTATCCACTTCATCCTGCAATTGGGTTATTTCAAGGCCAAGCAGCAGTTTTTTAACTATTCGCTCGATGAGGTCAGTGCCGATGTTGAATATATCGTTGCAACCTATTACAACGGTGCAGATGCGGCACAGTTCACCGGAAACCTCTCTCGTGAATATTCGCGTAAGCAACGCCAGGCGATACTGTCACTTTTCGACTACCGAAGCTGGTCGCCTCAATTTAGAGCTGAAATAGAATCCCACATCGGTCTGTTATTACGCTATTACCCCAAAGGGCACAGTGCTTTCCGGCAGTTGCTCGCGTTTTTCGATCACCAGAATTTAATCATTCCGTCCTATCGAACGTTCCAGGACATGTTCAGCCGCGCCTTTGCCGCCGAGGAACAGCGGTTAAATAACGCCATCTCTTCCATACCGTCATCAATCAGTGGCCAGCTTATGACGCTGGTGCGGCGAGATGATGGTATCACGGCGCTCAACATCATTCGCGCGGATCAAAAAGACTTTCAGTATACGGCGGTCAAATCGGAAGTGGACAAAGCCCTGCGGATTGAGGAGTTGTACGAGTTTGCGAACGGTTTTATTCCGTCTCTGGGGTTGTCAAAGAATGCCGTTCGCTACTATGCCGATGTTGCCGAACAGTATGCCGCATCCCGCTTACGTCGGCTGAGCAAACCGCAAAAATGGCTCTATGCTTTGTGCTTTGTTTACCACCGCTACCAACAGATTATGGATAATCTGATCGTTAGTTTTTGCTATCACACCCGCGCCATTATGGACGCCGGCAAGACCTACGCCTCAATGGCTCATATGGAGCACAGCTCCAAGGTGGTGACCGACTTTCCCAAGCTGGCCAAGTTTTTGAAGTGGTTCCCAAATCGAAACCCCAACATGAGTCAGGATGAACTGAATGAAGCAGCCTACAGCATGTTGCCCAAAGAGCAGTTTTCAGCCATGGCAGAGTTTCTGGAAGGCAAATCTTTCGATAAGAAAGCCGCCTTGTGGGAGTACTATGGAAAATCTTCTCGCATATTTGCACTGTATCTTCGCCCGATATTTACAACAGTCAAGCTGGAGTACTACAAGGAAAACAGCTACATCGGCGAATTGATCAATCTACTGAAAGCGCATTATGCCAGCGGGAAAAGTCCATCGGATTTAAAAATTTGTGATGACCTGGGGTTTACCATCCCCAAAAACATGAATCAATATTTGAAGCGGGAACCGAATGACACGCACATCGATCCGTACCTGTTCGAGTTCTTTGTTTACCAGAAAATTTATCATGAGATTGACCGTGGCCGTCTCTATTGCAATGACAGTGTCTCTTACTGTGATATCGATACCGATCTGGTGGACGACGCACTGGTAGACGATGTTGAGAAGATCGCGGCGGAGTTTGGTTATCCCAAGATACCCATCTACTGTGATCAGCGACTTGAGGAGGCGCTTCAGGAGCTGAACAACGCCTGGGAGCGAACGACTCACAATATCCGTGAGAATAATAATCATGGATTCAGTGTTCGAGAAACCAAGACCGGACAACAACACTGGAGTTTGCTCTATGACAGTGTTGAAAAGCTGGATGATGCGTTCTTTAAAAACCTGCCCAAGGTGGACATTGCCAGTATTGTCATGTTCATCGGCGATCGGATTGGAATGTGGAGCGCATTTACCCACATGAAAGATCGCTACACCAAGCGGAAAAAACCGCTGCCTCTGGCGATCAACGCCTGCTTGTTATCAGAGGCGTTTGGGTTCGGTACATTGAAAATGGCTGATATGTCTGACCTGGAAATCAGCCAGTTACGTGCAATGCGGGAGGATTTCGTGCGGGTGGATACGCTATGCGCCGCCAATGAAATTGTCAGTAACCACATTCATTCGCTTCCCATATTTAATCAGTGGAATTTGATGGATGAGAAAGTACTAGCGGATGCGGATGGACAAAAATTTGCGACCACAGACAGTACAATTCAATCCCGTTACTCCAGGAAGCACCTTGGCAAAGGCCGTGGTATCTCACTCTACACGCTGCTCGCCAACTATGTGGCAGTTAATGCGAAAAATATCGGCCTGAACGAGTACGAAGGACATTCGCTGTACGATATGATCTACAACAACAAAACCGATATTGATATCCACATGGTGACCGGTGATAACCATTCATTGAACAAGCTGAATTTAGTCACGCTGGATTCCATCGACGTGGATTATGTCCCCAGCATCAAAAATGTGCGAGACGCTGCTGACGATATCTATACCGCTGAACCGTTAGACTATGACACCGGAATCCTCAAACCCAAGGGCGTGATCAATGTTGATCGTATCCGCTCACAACGTCGAGGTGTCATGCGGGTATTACTTTCACTCATCATGCAGGAGAACACCCAGAGCAATATCATCCGTAAGCTCAACTCACATGCCCGTTATGCCAGGCTCAAAGCCGCGCTGTTTGAATATAATACCATCTTCAAGAGTATCCATGTTCTCAATCTGATTGACGATATGGAGCTCAGGAAAGCAATCCGAAGCGCCCGTAATCGCACAGAGGCCTACCATCAGCTTCAGAGCAATATCCGGAAGACTTATAACGGCATCTTTCAAGGCAAAAGAATCGTCGAAAACCGGGTCAGTGCCCATGCTGCCAGGTTAATCGCCAACTGTATCGTGGCCTACAACAGCATGATCTTGAATGCCGTGTACCAAAGGATGCTGGCCAACGGCGCGCCTCAAGCGGTCATCGATGAATTTATCCGGATTTCACCGATTGCCTGGACACATACGTTATTTACAGGTCGGTATAACTTCAAGAAAAGCAGCGGGAAAATTGATGTAGACGCGATGGCAAGGATATTGGAGGATCATGTGAAACAGCATTTTTGGCGTGACGATGGGCCTCAGAATTGATGATAAATTGGTCGTTTATGCAAACTTGTCAAATTTGTCGGTTCTTCCACAGGACCCCTTCAAGGGGGCTAAAGTGCTGACAGGCGGACAGTTTCCGCTCAGCCGCAGAACACCAGCCGCACACTATCGAGTACTAACTGAGAGCCCTTAATTGCCTCAAGAACGGCGTCACGCTCTGATTCAATCGACGCAACTTCGGAACGTGACACTGAACCGCTTCCTTTTGCCAATGCTTCTAGCCGATCAATTCTGATCTCATACGCTTCAGCTGCCTTTGCTGACGCCCGATCTACCATCTTACCAAGCTGGCCCATGCCCATTTTCTCCAGCTTGCTGATCAGAGGTCTTACCTGGGCTTCTTTCTGTTCTACTAAGCCACGGGCCGTGCCACGCTTCAGAGGCAAAACAAACTGCCCAAGGTCAGGCTCGTTAACCTTCAGGTCACCGGTCGGCGTCATAGTCAGATGCATAGCGTCCGGTGGCAGGAATCGTTCGATCTGCAGAGCGCGAGCAGCGGGACAGATCGCAGCAAACTGCAACTGAACAAAGCAATCACCGGTTGTGAAGTCGTGATTTTCGATATAACCAACAGCGGCATTGCCGACAGGACTGGTTGTAAGAAGCTCAAGCGCCTGATCAACGAATGGATGCTCCCAGCTCAGGAACTGAACATCATCCCGGCTCAGGGCGACGTCACGCTGAGTCGTCGCCATAAACCCATCTTCAGGCAAGTGCGGCAGGTCTGGCACCAGCATATGATCGCCCGGCGTGATAGAAATACACTCACCGCCAAGATCTGCAACCTCTAAGCCAAACGCGTCGGCGAACAATTCGATGAAGTCGTTCAGTTCAGCTTCATCTTCAATGTGCTGAATTGCCATAGCCTGCGCTTGCTGGCGTGCACGCCCGGGCGGGCAGGAGTGAATTTCGAGCAGCCTGTCGCGGCCCTGTTCGTACTGTGCTTCGAGAGCCTTACGTTCTGCAGAAATTGTCTCTGCCAGAGAGTCGGCCGATTCATCAGCAAGCACCACCGCCTTAACCTGGCCTTCATATTTCTCCAGAAGAGGCTGGGCGGTAGGGTTAGGGTGACTGAAGCAGTCGAATGCCTGATTCAGCAGCGAGGCCCAGCGTTCAGTGGCGTGCCCTTCGAACACTGGGATGTGAATATTGATGTCTTTTTTCTGACCAATGCGGTCTAAGCGACCAATGCGCTGTTCAATCAGATCACAGTTAAATGGCAAATCGAACAGGATCAACTGAGATGCGAACTGGAAGTTACGCCCCTCACTGCCAATCTCAGAGCATATAAGGAGTCTTGCACCTTGTTCCTGATCCGCAAAGTAAGCCGCGGCACGATCGCGCTCAACCATATCCATATGCTCATGGAACACTGAGCAAGGGACGGCGTGTTTCTCCCACAGAAACTTTTCAAGATCGAGTACTGTGTCTGAATCATGCGTTATCAGAACGAACTTCTCTGACTTATTCTGAGCAAGCACATTAAGCAACCATTCAACGCGACTATCCACGGAACACCAGTCATAAAGGCCTTGCTGCGGATGCAACTGATCTGGGCTGTCGGCAAAATCTGTCGGCAACGGCAAGCGAACGATATCAGGAAGTCGCGAGGGGAATCCGGCAACGCCGTGGCGGGTGTTTCGGTAAAGTGCACGTCCCGGACCGAAGCGATCAATAAGTGCGTTGAGAGCGCGCTCATCAGATTCTCTCTCATGGTCAGCGATACTGCTATCCAGCAGCGCTCGCTGCTCGCTTGTCAGTTCATCACCAGAGTCGAGCGCTGAAGCCAGCTCAGCGTATGGTCGATACTTATCCTGCTGTTCGAGGAAGGCCGCCAGAGAAGGATAACGATCCGGGTCCAGCAGGCGAAGACGGGCATAATGACCCTCAATGCCGAGCTGTTCAGGAGTTGCCGTCAGCAGCAGAACCGATGGGGCGATATGTGAAAGCTGCTCCACCAGTCGATAGCCGTCGTCCTGATGATCCTCAGACCATGACAGATGATGAGCTTCGTCGACAACAACCACATCCCAATCTTCGGAAAGTGCTTCGGCTGCTCCAATATCAGTAGTCGCCAGCGACAGTGGGCATATGAACATCTGCCCCGAGGAAAAACCATTTCCCTCGATGAAGTCGGCCTCAGTCGCTACATTGAAGTGAAGGTTGAAGCGGCGGACCATCTCCACAAGCCACTGATGCACAAGGTGATCGGGCACCAGAATAAGGACCCGCTGCACGCGATGCAGTCGGATCAGACGATGCAATATCAGACCTGCTTCGATGGTTTTACCGAGCCCGACTTCATCGGCAAGCAGAACGCGAGGCAGCGCATCCTGAGTAGTCTGCTCTGCAATGTGCAGCTGATGTGGCAACAGGTTAGTGCGCGCGCCCAGCAAACCGTAGTAAGGGCGGCTACGTAACTCCGCGATTCTGGAAAGAGCAGACTGCCTCAGCTCGAACAGATTGTTATTATCTATCTGCCCGGTAAACAATCGATCGGAAGGCGCATTCAACTGAATCGCAGCGGCTAGCATGGTTTCAGGGATATCCCGGTCGCCATTGCCGTAAAAGAGAATATCGTCTATTTCGGTGACTTCAGCAACTGTAAACAAGCTACCATCCTGAAGTGGAACTTCATCTCCCGGTGCAAACCGGATTCGGGTGAGGGGCGCACCCTGAATAGAGTATGTTCTCGATTCATCCGCGACAGGGAAGTAGACGGTGACCATTCTGAAATCGACACTTTGAATAAGCCCCAATCCCAGATCTGTTTCTGCTTCACTGATCCATCGCTGACCAACTGCGTACATAAATATCGGCTACCTGATTTTGAGACAATCGTGAGTGACAGCGGTGCTGTCTTTGGGGCGCGGAGTGTAACTCATGAGGGCGGATTTTCCCATGCTCAGGAATGAGTGACACACGATTATCCGGGTTTAACTTTTTAATCGCTTAGCCGATATAGTATTGAGAACCAACTAGGATATGGAAACAAGGAGGCGGATGTGGATACCATCCAATCGATACTCAGCAATTCAGTTGCACCAACACGCTCATCTCTGCAGATTGAAGCATCGCATGCCCCCATCCAGAAGACTGAAATTGCAGCAGCCAGTAACTCAGTACAACACTCGCCACAGGTCTCTTTAGGGGATGCGAACTTCAAAGGGAGCGTGGATCGATCAACCTTGCCCAAGGACGAACAACAAGCACAGGCTTGATCCACTCGGCGCTGTACTCAAACAGGTTTCCGGGCGGGCTGAGATCAAATACGAATACAACCGTTACTAAAACGCCGACGATTTTCTGTGCTCAGCAGGAGTAAGGATTACGGAAAGCCCTCAATTGAGTACGTTGCGTACTACATAGTTCGCGCGAAGGTTATTTCCGCGTCCCTTACAAGCATGCTATTTCCGATAATTGTTATTATCGGAATAGAATCGATAAGAGAATCTGAGCTGTCTTTCGCGAACGGTTCGACCAAGAAACCATAGCGATTTGCCTTAGCAATGCCTGGACTAAATAACCCCAATCCTTCATCCCAACCACCACTCAATACGTATTCAGTCTCTTGTGCTTACCGCAGTGCTTACCGAAATAAAAACGCCCCCTGATTTTGAGCATGTGCGCATCAAACGAATGAACTACGGACTTAACGTTTTATCTTTCAATTAGTTAGCTCATTCTTCTAAGTCACTTTCTACCACCAAACTCAAAAGCAGAGCTGACATCAAGTATAAGAAACTGCACCGCAATGCTCCCTAAGAGCGCCTGATCTGCCAGTACAATCCAGGCCTTGCTACTTCCGATAATTTGGAGCACAGTTAAATCCACAAATCTTCACACTACCAAACCTTATGACGACAATATGAAGCCTGAGCATCAGACGCCGACACCACTCATCGACCAGCTCGACGAGATCAGCAACCCCTTGTCGTATGCGCGAAGAACTCTGTCTACTTACGGGGCCAGCCCATCGGATGCCTTTGATGATCTCGTTCACACGATCACCTTCTTGCAGGCGTATAACGGATCAACAGCAACCTTTAATAGTTATCGGCGCGAGACAGAGCGCCTGCTTCAATGGTGCTGGACGATTCAGAAAAAATCGCTCGGTGAACTCACCCGGCAGGACCTTGAGGCGTACGTTCATTTTTGCCAGAACCCGCCCAAGACCTGGACAGGATCTGTTCAGGCACCACGGTTTCTTTCAAAAAACGGAGAACGCACGATCAACCCCAAATGGCGCCCGTTCGTCAGCAAACCAGACAAGCTCGGTAACACCCCCTCGATGGCTCTGTCGCAGAAATCACTTCAGTCGCTCTTCGCAGTTCTGTCTACCTACTTCAACTTCCTGATCCAGGAAGACTACCTGAAGCTCAATCCCGTCAGTCTGATTCGCCAGAAGAGTAAGTTTTTGCAGCGTCACGCGTATCAGGAGCCTGTCAGAAGGCTCTCGAATTTACAGTGGGACTTCATATTAGAAACGGTTGAGCAACTCGCTGAAACCAACCCAGCTGAACACGAGAGAACTCTTTTTGTTATGAAATGCCTGTTCGGCATGTACCTCAGGATCTCGGAGCTCGTCGCTGACGAGCGCTCCGCACCTGTCATGGGTGATTTTCAACAAGACCAGGACGGTAACTGGTGGCTGAGAGTGGTTGGCAAAGGAAACAAAGCGCGAATGGTTACCGTATCGGATGACATGATGTCCGCCCTACGCAGGTACCGGACACACCTATCCCTACCTCCATTACCTTATGTTGGCGAGCAGACACCATTACTTCCCAAGCTCAGAGGACGCGGCCCAGTTACCAGTACCCGTCAAGTGCGTTATCTGGTGCAGAAATGTTTCGACCTGGCCTACGAGCGCATGTCAGAACAGGGATTGAAAGAGGAAGCGCAGGAGCTGAAGGTCTCCACAGTTCACTGGTTGCGACACACTGGAATTTCGGAAGATGTGAAATTTCGACCCAAAGAACACGTACGTGAAGATGCAGGTCATGCCAGCATGGCAACGACAGATCGCTATATCGACACCGAGATGCGTGAACGCCACGCAAGTGCCCGCCACAAGAAACTTAAGCCCGAGCTGTAGCTGTGAGCGCGGCAAAGATGGGTTAACCAGGCAATAAGCTTGAAGGGCGACCGGCGCCCTTCAGTGTTTTACAGGACCGGTCAGTGCATGTACTGACCACCATTCGCAGACACATTCGTCCCGGTAATGAAGCTGGCATCTTCATGCGCAAGAAAACTCACCACACGAGCAATATCTTCTGGTTTGCCGAAGCGACCAACCGGAATATTCTTACGAATACCCTCACGGATTTCTTCAGGCACTTCCATAATCATTGGCGTGGCGATGTACCCAGGGGAGATAGTATTAACGGTCACCCCTTTGCTCGCGACCTCCTGAGCAACAGCTTTAGTGAAACCATGCATGCCTGCTTTAGCCGCAGAATAGTTGGCCTGACCGAATTGCCCTTTCTCGCCATTCACTGAGCTGATGTTAATGATTCGCCCATAGCCGTTAGCGAGCATGTCATTCACTACCATGCGCGTCATATAGAAAACAGAAGTCAGGTCGGTATTGATAACATCAACCCACTGCTCCTGATTCATTTTCCGCAAAGTAGAATCACGGGTGATCCCGCCGTTGTTTACCAGAATGTCGATCGTTCCGAAGTCGCGTTTAATCCCTTCAATGCACGCCTCACATGATTCCCACTCGGTAATATTGCCGAAAGCGACTGGTATACCGTACCCCTCTGCCGCCATCTGCTCTTGCCACTTCTGGGCCTTTTCATGCTTGCCGCCCGAGTAATACCCTGCAATCACCTGATAGCCGTCATCCACAAGCTTCTTGCAGATGGCTGATCCGATGCCACCTGTACCACCAGTAACGAGTGCAATACGCTTCGCCATTTCCTACTCCTTCAGTTCACTTAGTGCTGGAGACATATTTATCTTTCACTAATGAAACTAGTGTTACCCTGTTCCTTTGTGAACCTTAGTGGCTGAAATAGTCACTAGTCGCACCGGGTTGATATGGCAATGTGGTCACTGTCATTGCAGTGTGAATACTTATGGCCTGCTCCGACGTATTATGACTCTGCCCAGCGCTCCGCTATAATGCCGCGTTTCGCACCCACCCTTGGTCTGTCATGAAGTTTGTTGTAAAGCTATTCCCTGAAATCACGATCAAATCCAAATCCGCCAGAAAACAGATGACCAAGATTCTTCGTCAGAATCTGCAGGTCTTGTTTCGTCAGCACATGCTGTCTGCGGATGTTCAGAATAAGTGGGATAGCCTGCTGATTGTCATGAACCAGGAAGATGACGTATCAAGGCGCAAAGCCATCGACATCCTGAGCCATACTCCAGGAATCGGTTTTTCACTTGAGATTGGTGAATACGAATTCACTACCCTCGACGACGCTTACCAAAGAGTCAGGGATGAATACCGCGAGCGAGTAGCTGGAAAAAGCTTCTGTGTACGCATTAAGCGTGCCGGGCACCACGATTTTACGTCGCATCAGGCTGAGATCTACATGGGTGGCGGCATATTAAAAGAGACAGATGCTGCCTCGGTCTCACTTAAGAATCCAGAAGTCGTGGTCAATGCTGAGATACGCAATGACCGGGTTCAGGTGGTGCGCCAGCAGATCAAAGGCCTTGGTGGGTATCCTTTGGGTAGTCAGGGAGATGTTCTTTCTCTGATCTCAGGCGGCTTCGACTCAACGGTAGCCAGCTACCTGATGACCCGACGCGGGCTAAAAACTCACTTCTGCTTCTTCAACCTGGGCGGCAGCGCTCACGAAATCGGCGTCAAACAAGTCGCTCACTATCTGTGGAGCACGTACGGCGAGTCCCATAAGGTTAAATTTGTGACAGTGCCTTTCGAAGAGGTTGTGACCGAGATTCTTACCAAAATAGAAACGAGTCAGATGGGCGTCGTACTGAAACGAATGATGTTCCGTGCAGCTTCGCGCGTTGCTGATGACCTTCGCCTCCCTGCCCTCGTCACGGGTGAAGCAGTAGCTCAGGTGGCGTCTCAGACCATCACCAATCTTGCGGTCATCGACCGGGTAACTGACCACATGGTACTGCGCCCACTGGCGGCCATGGATAAGCAGGAGATTATCAATACCGCCCGACGTATCGGTACAGAAGCTTTCGCAGCTAACATGCCGGAATACTGTGGTGTAATCTCGGTCAATCCAACGACGATGGGCGACCGCAAGCGTGTCGAAGAAACAGAGCTGGATTTCGACATGGCTGTACTCGAAGATGCGCTCAGCCGCTCTGTCACGCAACGCATCGATGAGGTAATCACAGAGGCGGAAAGTGGCCTGGAAGATGTCCCTATTGTTGAAACCCCCAAACTCAACGACGTCATTGTTGATATCCGCCACCCGGCCGAATCAGCAGACAACCCACTTGAGCTGACGAACAACCGCGTACTTGAAATACCTTTTTACGAATTGGAGTCAAGGCGCGCAGAGTTCGATGAAACACACCGATACCTGCTCTATTGCCAGAAGGGCACCATGAGTCGCATTCACGCCCATCACCTGAACATCGACAGCAAGATCGCGTTCGGAATTTTCAACGAGCCCGATATCCGACGCCCACTCGCTGACGCACAACAGAAGGAGTCTACCAATGCCTAAGGTCGTGAGTTTTAACATCAACGGGGTTCGCGCACGCCCACATCAGCTCGAAGCCATTCGTGATCAGTTAGCGCCCGACATCATTGGCTTACAGGAAACGAAAGTACACGACGAGCAGTTCCCAATCGGTATTGTTCATGAAATCGGCTATCACGTTGAATTTTTTGGCCAGAAGAGTCATTACGGCGTTGCCCTTCTCAGCCTCAATGCTCCGGAGTCCGTTCAGAAAGGTTGGCCATGGGACGACGACGAAGCTCAGAAACGATTGATTCATGCGACATACCGCATCGACGGTGAACTCTGGCATGTGATTAATGGCTACTTCCCGCAGGGCGAGAGCATCCATCACGAAACAAAATTTCCGGCAAAGCGTAAGTTCTATGCAGATCTGATGCGCTACCTGAATGAAAACTTCACGACCAGCGATAACGTCCTGATCATGGGTGACATGAATATCTCACCTGAAGACACCGATATCGGTATTGGCGAACCTAATCGTAAGCGTTGGCTAAAGTCCGGTAAGTGCAGTTTTCAGCCTGAAGAGCGGGAGTGGTACGAGACATTGCTTAGCTGGGGTGTTCGGGACGCGCATCGCAAGATCCATCCGACTGACAACAGCACCTTCAGCTGGTTTGATTATCGTTCAAAGGGGTTCGATGACGAGCCAAAGCGCGGCCTGAGAATTGATCATATCCTGGTAACACCGTCTCTCTATGAGCGCTGCATAGATGCGGGTGTGTCTTACGACATACGGGGCACAGAGAAACCATCGGATCACGCCCCTGTCTGGGCTACATTTGAATAGTTTTCTGCGAATAGCTTTCTGCGAATAGCTGCTGAGATTAAGGTAGCAACCTACCTTAATCCCGCCTTTTGCAGATCCGACAAATATGTCAGCCATTGAGAGGCAATAACCGCACTGTCGGACTTTTCGCTGGCTCGCTGAAACCACTCCCTTGCACTCGCGGTGTCGCTATCATTCAGGGAGCACTGAGCTACCGAAATCATAGTTAAGCCTTCAAGTTTGCGGGCATGTGACCTGGACAGTTCCCGAACCAGATCGCAATCGCCGTCCATCATTGCCAATTGAATGGCCTCATTAACAGATGACGAATCGTTTGAAACCATGGTTTCAGCGGCTGCAGCCAGATCGCGGGCTTGTCTCTGGTACGCGCTCAACAGACGACGTTCATCGTCCAAGTCTTCTTCAGAGCTGCCCTCCACTGAACTCAATTCTGAAATCCGTTGTTCCAGATTTCGTGCAGCCCGTGCCGGCATGTCCTGCGCACCCTGCAGCTGAATCATCAGCAGCTCTTCACTACTCCCTGCAATCAGACCTCGCTGATGGGCGATCTCAAGAGTCGCCAACTGCTGAGCCTGTTTTTCCTGAAACTGCTGCGCTGCTGCCAGCTGAACCCAGTAATTCTTCTTGTCAGGCGCCCGCTCGACGAGCCGCTTCATGGTAACTTCTGCTGCCGCGAAATCACTAATCTGGAATTCAGCCGCAGCCCGCATTGCCAGCCAGTTCTCAGGAATAGATGTCGCGTACGATTCGGCCTGAACCAGCCAGGGCAGAGAATCCCTCCAGCGTTCCTGTGTCTGATAGGAGATAGCAACGATGACATACGCCTGCGCAGCGTGATTCAAACCTTCACCGGCTGGAGCTTCAAGCGCTGGCACCAGTACCTCTCGAGCTTTCTCTGGCTGACTGTCGATCAGGTACAACTGGGCAATTGCAGCTGCGAGTGCAGACCGTCTGGTGCCCTCCAGCACCTCTAAGGATAACGCTCGCTCATAAGATTTAAGTGTATCTCCGGTCTGATCAAGGAGCTGATAAACCTGGCCACGAAGCTGAAGAATCAGCACTAACCCCAGCCCCGAATCCCAATCATCGACAGCATCCTGGGTTTCTGCCAACGCCTCCTGATAGGACTCTTCTGCAACCAACTCCTGGGCCTTCTCAAGCAAACGATACTGCCTTTCAGACAAAGTCGAAGCCTGAACAGTCAGCCCCAAACAGAACAGGCACACGGCAAACAGAATACAAACAAAGCGGCTCATTGCAGTGAAAACTCCAACGTCTGGGTCGCAGTTTGTGTCACCGCTTCTCCGTCAACCATTTTGGGCGAGAAACGATAACGATACATGGCTCTCATAGCTTCCCGTTCAAAAACACCCTCAGGTTCCGCCTGAATGATTTCTACATCACTCACTGTACCGTCCGGCCTAATCGTTAGTCTCGCTGTCACGCTGCCTTCAATATTCCTCATTTTAGCTCTGGCCGGATAAACTGCAGGCGGGCGAACCAGGGGCGCGACCTCTGCGTCGGCAACCGACACGCCATCCAGCAAGCCTGATGACGACACGAGATCGCCAACACTCAGATCAGGACTGAGCGGACTCAGGCTCAATGGCGGTGCTGTCACAGGCGCAGGTGTCTGGTCCTGAGTATTCGACTGCGGAGTCACCGGCGCTTCAGGCGGTGGTGGCGGCTTTTTACGCGAGCGCGTTTCGGAGGCCGAATCCTGACGTCGACTTGAGAAATCGACCAGAACAGGCTCTTCACGATTCAGCGAAAAATCATCTGGCGGTGCGACCATGACGGCCATCCCCAGAAACAGGAGTACCGCGACAGATACGCCGCCGACAGCAGCGATCAGAGGTTTAATCGACATCATTCTGTAGCTGCTACCGAGATATCCGTAACGCCAGCGAGGCGCACCTGGTCCATTACTTTTACGAGTATGCCTGTCGGCGCGAACTCATCAGCCTGTATAACAACAGCGCCTTCAGGGCTCTCTGCTTTGAGGCGCTCCGTATTGGCGCGCACGGCGCGGAGATCGACGGAGCGTTTATCGATCCAGATTTCACCGTTCGCACGAATCGCAATCAGGATGTTACTGCCCTGTTTGCTTTCAGCGGTACTGGCAGTCGGACGGCTCACCGTAACGCCGCTTTCTTTCACGAAAGAGGTGGTCACGATGAAAAAGATCAGCATGATAAAAACGATATCCAACATCGGAGTGATGTCGATATCACCTTCCTGCCCTTCTGAGGCAACGTGTCTGCGAGCCATCAGGCCAACTCCTCACTTAACGGCAGTCGATCTGCCAGTTCTTGCTGGCTTCGCTCAGCTAATCGCTGAAAACGACTACGAAAATACAAACCAGATAACGCAACGACCAATCCAGCCATGGTTGGCAGAGTCGCCTGAGCTATGCCCGAGGCCATCGCCCGTGCGTTACCAGTGCCCGTAGCGGAAAGAACATCAAACACCTGAATCATGCCGGTAACAGTTCCCAACAGACCAAGCAACGGGCAGATCGCGATCAGGGTGGCCAGCAATGGCATAGTACGGGTGGCTTCAAGATAAAACCGGCCAATCCAGGCCTTCCGGATATAACGCGCATTCCGACTTGTGCGGTCCGAACGTGTGCGCCAGTCCCCTGAGATTTTCTCGAAGAATCGCTTGCGCTCTATGTAGAAGAACCACAGCCGCAGACAGATCAACGCCCAGAGAAATACCGCTGTCAGTAGCACCGCATATAGGACGGGGCCGCCACGCTCAAAAAAATCCGTTAGCCAGATCATTTGCGCGACGACTCCTGCGCTTCAGCAATAATGCCTGCTGACTGCTCATCAAGGATATGCACCAGTTCGCGGCTACGTGAAGCTACCCAGCTATGAAGCAGCAGTAACGGAACAGCAACAACCAGACCCAGCACCGTCGTGATCAGCGCTTGCGAGATACCTGCAGCCATCAGTTTTGCATCGCCTGAGCCAAACGCTGTGATCGCCTGGAAAGTCGCAATCATGCCGGTAACGGTACCAAGCAGCCCCATGAGAGGCGCAATGCCTGCAAGCAGTTTGATGATCGACTGACCACGCTCAATTGCGGGTAGCTCACGCAAAACAGCCTCATCAAGCCTTGCTTCAAGCAGTTCGGCATCCGTGCGGTCACCGAGAGATGCAATCATTACGCGACCCAGGGCGTTATCATCCTTCGCGGCCAGCTTGTCGCTGAGCTGACGGCGCATTCCCGCGCTGATTTGCAGGAGTACAAACAGACGCCATAGGGCAATCAGCAGACCAATAACACCGAGAGCAATAATGATGTAACCAATCGTGCCCCCCTGTTGAATTCGCTCAACAATAGAGGGAGTGGCTGCCTCGATATTCAGGAGAGCGCCACGGGAAGGGTCAATGCCGACAAGCGCGACGCCATTGCGGCCCAACCAGTCACTCAACATAGATGCCTCGCCGGGCTGGCGATATGGTGGACGCAGTGCGCCCAGTTGCTCATCTGCAATCAGGTATTGGCCGCCATTACTGGTTCCAACGACTGTAAACGCACCAATACGTACTGATTGCTCCTCTGCCGTAGAACCGTCCGCCTGAACGACGGGTGCAGTAATTTGGGCAACTTCGCTGCTTAGAGAAGCTTCCTGCCGTAAGGTCTGCCAGAGTGCCTTAATTTTGCCAAGATCAGGCAAGGCTTTTGACTCTGCCAATGCATCAAGATCAGCAGGCGTGTCGGTTCCGTCGATGCGGGTAATACTGCTTGAGGTGATCGTTCTCAAGTCACCGGCAACCTGACGTACCACACCAAACATTTCACCAAGACTGCCGGTGCGAATACGCAGAGCTTCGGTTTTCTCCGTCAGAATTTCTTCATTATCAGAGAATTGTTCACGCAGCTCTTCTGCCCGCTTCTCTTCAGCAGCCAGCGAGGCACGGGCTTGCTGAAGGGCTTGTTCCTGAGCACTAAGATCCTGCTTGAAGGCTGCCAGTCGAGCTGAGTCGAAATTACGCTCGTATTTACTGAACTGCTCTGCACTTTCGATAAGTGTATTGGCAAGTGCAACCTGAGCCATGCAAGCAAAGATGAGGGTCGTAATAAATCTCATTACTCACCCCCTTTTAAATTGGTCGTATCTGAACTTGAAGTTTCTGGTGTGGCCATAGGCACTACGATCAACTGAGGAGCAACGCTTTGTTCCGCAACACGGGACGCGCGCTCAAGAGGCTGGACCAGGTCACCAGAAAGCGACTGCCACGCGCCGTCTACCCACATCCAGGACTCGCCTGCATCAAGCGAACGACGATAGAGAGCAACGTTGCCTATTCTCAGATAGTCGAAAGCCCTGCCGTCTTCATTCTCGCGATAACGCTCTAATGTGCGTCCGTAATCGACTTCGATCTGGAGCGCTTCGAGCACTCGTCTGAATTTCTCAGAAACAGTGACATCAGCACGACCAAGGGACGCTTTCAGCTTGGCTAAACGGACCTCTCGTTCTTCTTTGAGAAATGGCAGGCCCGCATTGATATCGGCTTCGAGTTGCGAAAGCATCAGCTGCATCAGAGGCAGAATACCCTGTTCGGTATCGTTGATGTCCTCAATCTGCTGATCAAGACTTAATTTTTCTTCTTCCTGATTCGCGATGATAGCTTCCATCTGACTATTGTAGAGCGCCAGCTGTTCTGCTCGGGCGAGAAGCTGCCGGGTCTCTTCGAGCTTATCCCGGGTAGAATCATCCAGTGCGTTAATCTTTCGCTGTACCGCCGCGCTGTTTTCGTCTGTTTTCAGCACCATTTTAGACGCCGAGTCTGTATCGGCGCCTACCGCCAGCGGGAACATCAATATGCTCGCCGCCAGTGGTAATGTAAATCGGTTCACTCAGTACTCTCCTATTGTCAGTCCGAGTTTGCTTGCTATGTCTGCAGTTCCTCGCGGTGCAACGACAGCTTTATAACCATCCTGACCGACCAGATACTTTTCTGTCACTTGCAGAATATCTGTCCAGGTAACCTTCAACAGGCGGTCCCGGAACAGCTGCCTGACAGCTCGTGTACGTCCAGATTTATCCATATGAAAAGCTTGCTTGGCTTCGCCTGCTGGCGAGCCCGGCCGATCAAGGCTACCAATGATCCCCAGCACTGACTGCTCAATAAGATCGTCGCCATTGGTACGCCCTGATACCCAGGTCAGAGATTTCGCGAAGTCATCAAAACTACCTTCAGTACGAGGATCGCGATAGGTGAAGAATTTGAAACACCCTAATGAAGAGTCCTGCGACGCGCCTGCGCCATAAGCTCCACCCTTCTCCCGGATTGCGGTATGAAGGTAACCATTGCGAAGCACCCCTCCGAGAACAGCAAGAGAAGCTGCATCGGGATGATCGAGCGTCACTGTAGGAATAGCCCAGGCGCAGAAGTTAACCTGCGAGTCGACCATCCAATAGCTGGCCCCTGTCGACATATCCCAATCAATACAATTTTTTCGATAATGATTCGCATTATCCCAATCTTTGCGCGCCGCTGCAATATGCGCTGCAGCATTTTGTTCATCATGCACCAGAAGAAGTGAATCTGGACCTTTACTGATCAGTGAATTGATATCTTTGAGAGCCTCAGAAACGAAACCTGCGCCATCCTCAGATATACGTTCCGTCCTTTCTTTCAGGCGTTTAGCCTGCGGCAGCCCGCCGAGTGTATTCATCAAATCCGCCGTGCGATTAATCGGAGCGGCAGCAGCAGACATAGCAAGAGCATGACCACTGCCCGTTATGCCTTGCTCTTTACGAGCACGAGCCTGATTTAACAGGTCCTTGAGGCGGCCTTCTTCGCTGAAGTCTGCACTTTTCCAGGTTTCACGAAGCATGTCGGAGAACGGCTCCGCGCGGTTCCCCAATGCCTTACCCGTCATCACCAGGTACCCCGAGAGACGATTGCAGTCTTCGATATCGCCTTTCACCGAGGCGTAAGACGTCAGAGACCCCAGCACCTCTGTCTGGCGTTGCTGCTGAGTCAGATACGAATTCCCGCCAGCACCAACTTCCGTCCATGCCTGAGTGTAGAAAGGTAGCCAGGTCATTTGCTCACGGGTCATTGGAGGCAGGTTGAGCATTGCTTGTTGATAGATAATTCCATTTGTGCCGGTGACATATTCTGTGGTGTCGATGCGGTCAGACCGCTCAGCGGTAGGCGCAACATATGTCAGTTCAGGGCGAATATCCTCAAGGCCGACTTTGGGCAGAATATCGGGATCATCTTCTTGCGCCTGCCGGGCTTCCAGTGCCTCTGCCTTATCCTTCAATGCCTGGATATCGGCGTCTGACATGTTCGCACGTTCATTCTCCAGGCGAGCCTTCTCTTTGGCCGCTTTTTCGGCATTCAAGGTACTGGAAGGCTTAAGGGTATAGCGGACACGGTGGGTATTGGTAAGAAGCAGCTGCCTGACGGCGTCTGATATAAAGCCTGGCGACGATGCCTTAGCACGTAAACGTTCGAGTGCCGGATCAAGGTTCAGTAATGCAACAGGATCACCATAGTGCGTTGCAGCAGGCAGTGCAGTCAGGATCAGCTGCAACCCATAAGGGTAATGGTCCCCTCCTATCTCGCGTTGATGAAGCTCGAGCTGATGCAGAGCTGCTTCAACCATTTCGACAGGGACGCCCTCTTCGGCAACTTTCTCGAGGGTATTGAGGATCAGGGCTTCAACCGCCTCGGCGTGCTCCGGTTCACTACCCTCAAGTCCACACATGAACGACATTTCGCGGTTAGAATCTTCCAACCCACACAGAGGTGACGGTGTCGTACCAAGATCACTTTCCTCAAGAGCCCGACGCAACGGAGAGGCACTGTTATCAAGCAGCACCTGACTCAGCAGGTTAGCCTCAAGTTGGGCATCGAGATCAATAGAATCACCCAACAGCCAACCAATGACGTGGTGGGTTTTGGCACTCAGGTCATCCGAATCAACGCCGTAGAGCGCTTCTTTATGTTGAGGCTCTGAAAAACGCCGTTCAGGCTCTACCCGCAATTGCCTGTCCTGTTTATCAAAGCGACTCAATGCCTGCTGATCCATCCGGTACTGAATGTCTGCCACTTCCATATCCCCGAATGTCATGATAATGGCGTTCGTTGGGTGGTAATGACTGCGATAGAAATCAAGCAATTCCTGATACGACAGGTCGAGAATATTCTCGGGCTCACCGCCGCTGTTGTAATGATAGGTCGTTGTCGGGAATAGCTCTCCGCTGATTCCCTGCCAAAGCTGGGATACGGGCGATGACATGGCGCCTTTCATTTCATTGAAAACAACACCTTTGTATTCAAGTGCTGAGTTCGGGTCATCTTTATCGGCAAGTTCAATGCGATGACCTTCCTGCGCAAAATCCAATTCATCAAGATTGGCGAAGAAGACAGCGTCGAGATAAACATCCAACAGATTCAGGAAGTCTTTATCATTCTGCGAAGCAAAGGGATACGCAGTCCAGTCACTACTGGTCATCGCATTCATAAAAGTATTCAGCGACCGACGGGTCATCATAAAGAACGGATCACGGACCGGGAATTTCTCGCTGCCACAAAGCGCGGTATGTTCAAGAATATGCGCCACACCGGTTGAGTCGTGCGGCATGGTCCTGACGGCGAGCAGGAAGGCTTTTTCCTCATGCTCGCTACGGATATGGTAATGCGGGGCGCCCGTCTTTATGTGTTCATAGTGCTCAATAACGATATTTAGAGAGTCGACTGGCGTAGATGATACTTTTTTAAACGAAGAGTGCTGCATAGTTTCTGACATGTCGATAGCATGATCCCTGTAAACAGCCATCATCTTAACAGCAGATAAGGACCCACTAAAATGGATCAGTTGAATTCAGCACTGGAACAGGAGTTTCCGGTCAATGAACAATGCATGTACCTGAATCATGCTGCTGTCGCTCCGTGGCCAATATCAGCCAGTAAAGCCGTTGCCCGGTTTGCTGAAGAAAACGTAGCCAAGGGAGCCGCCGACTATCCACACTGGCTGGAGATAGAGAAACAACTTCGTTTGAACCTGGCCAGGCTTATTAATGCGCCTGTCGACTCTGTCGCCCTGGTGAAGAATACTTCCGAGGCCCTTTCATTTGTCGCTTACGGCATCGACTGGCGTCCAGGTGATACGGTTGTTATTTCCGATGAAGAGTTTCCATCGAACTCCATTGTCTGGGAGTCCCTCAAGAATCAGGGGGTGATTGTCCGCAAGGTTTCCCTCGCAGGTGAGAACCCCGAAGCAGAACTGTTTCAGGCCATATCCGAAACACCACGTCTGGTGTCGATCTCAGCCGTACAGTACGCCACAGGAACCCGGGTAAATCTCGCGAAAATGGACCAGCGGGGGCATTTGAACGAAAACCTACGGTTTTGAGTCCCGCGACCACATCGTAACCGCAGGTTTCCGTCCAATAGCCCTTATCCACGTAATTTAGAGGTCAATAACCGATTGATCTTATTAGAATTATTTAAAGTTACGCGCAATTACGCATGATATGCGTAATCAGGAATACCGCCGACTTCTAGGAGGCCTGTGGAAGAACCGACAAATTTGGCTCTTACGAGATCACAGCGAGTCCTGTAGTTGCTTGAATTGCCCCTGGATCAGCGCCTTTGAGCAATTCATCTACCAATTCAGCGCGCGACACAGAGACCAAGTCTGGCGACAACTCGAATGAGCGCAAACAATTAGAGCTTTCTCAGACTCAAATTCAGCGGCATGTCGAATCTCATCTCGCCGTTACGGTTACGACACAGCACAGTTCACCACCCAATTACCAGTATAGTTCTCTCGATGGCGAACTTTATGTCGTCTCAGATGATGTCGTGTTTGATACTTCATCTGAACCCAATGATCCCCAAGCAACGCTGGAAAAAGCCCAACTAATACGAATGGCGTCCATGGCACCCACTGATCCCACACCACAGGATCGTAAAGCCTCTCAACAAGCAATTATGATGGCTGCACAAGAAAAAAGTGAGATTAATACCGCTTCGATTGAAACATTGGGTAACCATGTCGATGTACTTGTGTGATGACCTGAATTTACAAATGAAATCCAACGGCGTGGGTTTCAGATAACGCCCGCATCTCGACACGCCTCCTCTCCAAATTCGAATTCAATGGTCGTATGCGCGAGATCGAACTCTCTGAGACGATCAGCAATCGTCCTTTTCAAATGAAGTTGCTGCTCCAAGGTTAATGCGCATCGCAATACCAAATGTGCAGTAAGCACATGATGCTCACCATCGAGTGACCACAGGTGTAGGTGGTGAACACTACGGACGTCATCAAGCGTGGACAGACATTGGTGAAGTGACTCTGACAGTGCTTTGTCGGGTGCTGCCTGAAGAAACAATCGAGTGGTACTCCAAAGGTTTTTTTCTACACCGAACAAGATATAGAGGGTAAAAACGATAGACAGTGCTGGATCTAAAATAGGCCAATCTACAAAAAGCAGCACAATGGATACAATCAGGACAGCCACCCAACCCAGTACATCTTCCAATAAATGCCAGTTCAAGACTTTTTCGTTAAGTGTTTTCCCATGACTAAGCTTGTACGCAGCGAATCCATTGACCATGACACCAAAAATGGCCAATCCCAACATCCCTTCGACGACAGGCATTTCAGGTTGCAACAGTTTTGGGATAGCCTCTGACAAGACCCAAGCTGACCCTGCAATGAGTACCAAGCCATTGATCAAGGCACCTAATAACGACAGGCGGCGATATCCGTAAGTAAAATCAGTATTAGAGTCTTTCTCACTGACCTTGCTGAGTAACCAAGCGAGGCCGATGGAAATACAGTCGCCCAGGTCGTGAACGGCATCCGCCATAATGGCGGTGCTGTTGGTCAATAGGCCGCCGACAATTTCAATAAGCGTAAAACCCAGGTTGAGAAAAAACGCCCAGCCAATACGTTGTGAACTGCTGGTGTGACCGTGATTATGCATAGCCCCTCCGCTAGGCGTTTCCGGTGTTGTGGCGCTGGTGAGGACGCAGCCAGCGCGCACAACACCGGGAGTGTTAACGACCGTCTATAGGTAGCGCCTGCTCAATGGGGCTGACATACGCCCATCCGAAAATGTTAGCACCAATTTTTCCAGTTTTACGGATGATAGTTGTCACCGCATCAACCTGTTCGTCTTCGCAGGCTAGTGATAATTGAACTTCTGAAATCACCACGCCAGCTTCGGACGAATAGGCCAGCTCCTGTTCCCCTAACGGCTTCAAGGTGCCTTTGATATCAAGCATTGCCATGTTCTTGTAGCCTGCATCGTGTAGTGCATCGATTACGTCGGCAGTTCGTACATGATGAATGAAGGCCGTGATTAGTTTCATGTGAATATTCCTATAAAGTGTTGCTGTTACGTTAGACGACACGCGGCATGAATCACATGCCGCGAGCTTTAGTCAGTTATTGTGCAATGGATTCGCCATTTCCATTCAATGCTTTCGGTTTTCGCCATGCAAGACGATACAAACCAGGCAACACCAACAATGTGAGTAAAGTAGAAGAAAGGATTCCGCCAATAACTACTGTGGCTAAGGGCCTTTGTACTTCGGCCCCAGTACTGGTGTTGAGCGCCATGGGCAAAAAGCCGAGCGCGGCCACCAAAGCGACCATCAATATCGGCCGCAGCCTCAGCATAGCTCCACTCTGAATCGCAGACTCGATGACTTCGCCACGATTAAGCGCGTCCCGAAATGCGGATACCATCATAACCCCCGTCAGCACCGATACCCCGCACAGGGTGATAAAACCGACACCGGCAGTAATTGACAGCGGTATGTCACGCAGCCACAAGGCGATGACGCCGCCGGTCAGCGCCAGCGGCACGCCACTGAATACCAGTGCGGCATCTTTAGCTGAGCCAAAAGTCATCATCAACAGGGCAAAGATCATCACCAGTGTCACAGGCACCAGCAAACTTAACCGTTGTGACGCCGATTGCAGTTGTTCAAAGGTACCGCCGTATGCTAGCCAATAGCCGGGCGGTAACTTGACCTGCTGTGCTACTTTGCCCTGTACTTCAGCCACAAACCCTCCCAAATCACGACCGCGAACATTGGCGCTGACCACCAATCGGCGTTTACCGTTTTCTCGGGAAATTTGATTGGGACCGGGTGCCAGCGTCAGTCTGGCGACCTCACGCAACGGCACATAGCCACCGCCCGGTAAGGGTACGGGCAAACGCTCCAGGGCGCTCACGTCGGCCCTTAATCGTTCTGCCAAGCGCACGACGATCGAGAAACGTTGGTCACCTTCAAAGATCAGCCCAGCCTCTTCACCGCCTGTGGCGGCAGCGACGACGTCCTGCACATCGGCAACGTTCAAGCCATAGCGATACAGGGCGGAGCGATCCGCTTCGACTGACAAAATGGGTAAGCCCGACACCTGTTCCACCTTTACGCCTTCAGCGCCCTCTATACCGTTCAGTACAGCGGCGATTTCGCTTCCCGACTTCAACAGTTGCTGCAAATCATCGCCGAATACCTTGATCCCTAAATCCGATCTGACACCTGAAATCAATTCATTAAATCGAAGCTGGATCGGTTGGCTGATCTCATAGGCATTGCCGGGCAACAACGAAAGTTTTTCACCCATTTCTTCCAGCAGGTGGGCTTTGGTTTTATCGGGATCAGGCCATTCACTTTTGTCTTTCAGCATGACATAGCCATCAGAGATATTGGGCCCCATGGGGTCGCTGGCGACTTCAGCGGTTCCGACACGCGAGAAGTAGGTTTTGACTTCAGGCATTTCCAGCACGGCTTTTTCCAGGCGAAATTGCATATCCAGGGATTGGCTGAGGCTGGTGCCGGGTATTCGCAACGCCTGGACGGCGATATCACCCTCATCCAGGTTCGGGATAAATTCAGTCCCCATTTTAGTTGCGAGTGTTCCTACGATAATCACGAATATCAGGGTCATTGACAGCACCCAAACGCGAAACTTCAGGACCCACGCCAATACTGGTGCGTAAAGCCACTTGGAAGAACGAACTATAAAATTTTCCTTCTCCTCAATGTGTCCGCGCATGACAAGTGCCACAGCCGCAGGAACGAAGGTCAGCGACAACACCAATGCGGACAACAGTGCCATGATTACCGCCATCGCCATGGGGGTAAACATTTTTCCTTCCACGCCGGTCAGCGCCAGAATGGGCAGATTCACCAGAATTACCACGAGCACGCTGATTAAACTCGGGGTGAAGACCTCACGAGTGGCAGCAAACACCGTTTGAAAGCGCTCGTCCAATTTCAAGGTGCGCCCAAGATGGTGTGGCGCCCCGCCAGCCGCAAAATGCAGTTTTCGACAATGGCGCGGGAAGTGTGGAAAGGCACCTGGGCGGGAACCAATGGTTTCTGTCGCCCGGTTTGATGTGGACACATCAGAATTTTGCGTTCAAGGCAGGCTTACAACTGCCCGTCATCGATGATTTGTCCGCCGATCAGGAGCAAGACGACTACCGTGCCAAAATTGAGCTGGAATGGCACCTGTAAAGAGACAACCGTTTTAGGAGTTTAACCA
>NZ_DDKU01000021.1:85203-85805 GCF_002339775.1 Thalassolituus sp. UBA2590 | reverse complement strand
AGATCATCGGCCTTCTCAATAGATGCTTTATTTACACCTGATATGTTGCTGAGAAGCTGCACAGCTGCAATGCCGACGGTTGCAGATATGGCGACAGCAACCAATACCTCAAGGAGCGTAAAACCGCGGGAAATCATCAGTTCGGCCCCATGATCGTCGACAGAGTAATGACGGGGTTGTCCGGAGTGATCTCTGGTGCGACCGCAACATCAATGCGCACCAGTCCGGGGAACTGAGTCTTAGTGACTTCAGTAAAGAGGTGCCATTCCTGGCCTGCCATCTCGACGATATCGTTGGTTTCCCCAGGCTGTGGTGGCACACCCGCAAGGCGTATGTCGGTGAGGCGGTTTTCAGCAACGAAAGACGCCAGTGTCATGGTTCGCATGCTCAACAGGTTGTTTACGCGCATGCTTGCTGTATCGGAAATCGTAATCGCAATACCAGCGAAGATGGCGACCGCGACCATAACTTCGAGCAGCGTGAATCCGGATTGATGTGACCCTGAACGATGAAAATCAGACATCCAGACGCTCCATCCGGCGCCTGACAGGGCCGATCCCGTCTCCGATGAGCCGTATTACAAAACTTTCATCATCAGGGTG
>NZ_DDKU01000021.1:73197-84811 GCF_002339775.1 Thalassolituus sp. UBA2590 | reverse complement strand
TTCTCATCGGGCTCTTCTGGCGGATCAAGCTCTTCATCGTTAACCAGAATGCGGATATCTACTGTTTCAGGGATATTCATGGATTGAGCCAGAGCGGCATCAATGGGAGCCCATGGATTTTCCGAGAGTCTTGATAGCTCCTCTTCGGTCAGGCCTTCGGCAACACTCTTCAGTCGGAGATCGTAAAACCCCACCAAATTGAACTTGCCAGGAACCCAGGCAACACCGAGATCCAGATTCTGAAAGACAGCTTCTTCTCTGTATCTGTTGAAAGCAACATCCAGCTTCTGGGCAAACTGTTCGGTTTCCTGCTGAGCAGCGCGGTCACTGAAATTAAGGTTCACCATGGAAAGGAGCAGGCCAACAATGACCAGCACCACCATAACCTCAACCAGTGTAAAACCGCGCTGCCTCATGCCAATCAGATATCCAGATTGCTGATGTCTGCAGCATCGCCTTCGCCGCCTTCAGCCTGATCCGAACCCAATGAAATGATTTCGTACTTGCCTTTGTCTTCGAAGTACAGGAATTCGTTATCCCACGCATCGACAGGCATTTTGCCACCTTTCAGGTAGCCGCCATTCTGGTAATTCTTTGGTTCTGGCGATGAGGACGGCTTCTGCACAAGTGCTTCAAGACCCTGCTCTGTGGTTGGGTAACGAAAGTTATGTAGCTTGTACATATCCAGCGCACCTTCAATGAGCTTAATCTGGTTCTTGGTGGTATCCACACGAGCCTGATCAGCCGAGCCGATAATGTTGGTGGCAACCATGGCGAGGATGCCGCCGATGATGGCGATTACGACCATGACTTCAATCAGGGTGAAGCCGCCTTGTTTTTGTTTCTTAGCTAGAGACTGACGCATGAATTAACTCCTATTGCACCATTTGTTGTAATTCGAGAATCGGTAACATGATCGCAGCGACGATAAGCGCCACGCCCCCCCCCATAAATAAAAGCATGATAGGTTCAAAGATTGATACCAGTCCTGAGACCGTGCTTTCCAGGGCCTTTTCCTGCTGTTCTGCGGTACGAGCCAACATGCTGTCCAGTTCACCACTGCTTTCGCCGCTGGCAATCATGTGCAGCATGATGGGTGAAAAGTATCGTGTTTCCTGAAGCGACTTATGCAAGCTCCCCCCTTCGCTAACGCGAACCGTCGCCTCACTCAGTGAGCGGTTAATAGGGAGATTCAGCACGACGTCACTGGCTATCCGCATGGCTTCAACAAGAGGCAAACCACTGCTGGTAAGAATGGCGAGAGTGCTGCCAAAACGCGCTGTATTCACATCACGCACAAAGCGCCCGATGAAGGGAGTTTTCAGAATAAGGTGATGTACTTTGCTTCTGAAATTCTCTTGTCGCATCAGCTGCGCAAACGTAACTAATGCCAGCACGATAGCTGCAGCGAGATAGATGCCGTAGTTGCTGAGAAAATAACTGGCGTCCAGCATGGCTTGCGTCAGACCGGGTAGTTCTTGTCCATTCTTCACGAAGACTTCGACAATATCGGGAACAACATAGGTAAGCAGGCCAATAACCAATGCGGTGGCTACGAACGTGAGCAGTACTGGATAGATCGCCGCATTGCGGATGTTCTGGGCAGACTCATGTGAGCGCTCGGAATAATCCGCAAGACGAATCAGTACGGGCGCAAGATTTCCAGAATGCTCACCGGCACTGACCGTTGAGCGGAACAGTAGAGGAAAGGCACGAGGATACTCCTCAAGCGCCTTCGCAAGTGTGTAGCCTTCCAGAACCTTTGCGCGAATGGCCAATACCATGGCTTTGGTTTTCTGGCGCTCAGTCTGATCTGCAAGCGCTTTCAATGACTCATCAATCGGCAAGCCTGCGCCAATAAGGGTGGCCAGCTGTCGGGTAAGCAATGCACGATCCGAAACAGATAACGAAGGCCCTCGATTGAACAGGCTGAAGCCCGTACTTGCCTGCTTCTCTGTTGTGGGTGACACCTCGAGCGGCATCCACCCCTTTTCGCGTAACTGTTGGCGGATCTGACGGGCACTGTCGCCCTCCAGAACGCCCTTCTTCTGGCGCCCCTTGAGGTCCAGAGCCTGATATTCAAACGCTGCCATGTATTAACCTTTTGCTACCCGCAGAAGTTCTTCAATCGTGGTGTGACCACCCAGAACTTTGCGTATGCCATCCTGGCGAATACTTGGCCCAAGGCGCCGGGCATGGGCTTCGAGTTCCTGCTCGCCGACCTGATCGTGAATTCGGGTCTTCATACCTTCATCCACTTCAATGATCTCGTAGATCCCCTGACGACCGCGATAACCGAGTTGATTGCACTTGTCGCAGCCCTTTGCGTGATAAATAACGGGGGCTTCGGATTCCGGTATACCGAGCAGTTCACACTCTGCACTATCCGCTACTGCAGGTACTTTGCAGTCGTCACACAGAACACGAACGAGGCGCTGAGCAATAACGCCGATTACAGAAGATGACAGCAGGAAAGGTTCCACGCCCATGTCCTGTAGTCGGGTGATGGCGCCTACAGCGGTGTTTGTGTGTAGCGTCGACAATACAAGGTGACCGGTAAGAGAAGCCTGAATGGCAATCTCAACGGTTTCCAGGTCACGTATTTCACCAATCATTACGACATCAGGGTCCTGGCGCAGTATCGCACGCAGCCCCTTCGCAAAGGTCATATCGGCCTTCAGGTTTACCTGAGTCTGTCCAATACCCGGAAGACTGTACTCTACCGGATCTTCTACAGTCAGGATGTTGCGACTGGTATCGTTAAGGTCGCTGAGTGCTCCGTACAGCGTCGTGGTCTTACCCGAGCCCGTGGGGCCAGTCACCAGAATAATGCCGTGAGGCTTGCTGATGATGTTACGCATCGTCTGAAGATCACGGGACGACATGCCAAGCTGACCAAGACTCAGTCGTCCTGCCTGCTTATCCAACAGACGCATAACTACACGTTCGCCATGACTTGAAGGCATGGTAGAAACACGAACATCGACTTCCCGTCCGCCAATGCGAAGCGCGATCCGACCGTCCTGAGGGACACGCTTCTCGGCAATATCGAGTTTTGCCATGACTTTGATCCGGGAGACGAGCAAGGCGGCCAGTGCTCTCTTCGGTTGAACCACCTCACGTAATACGCCATCCACACGGAAGCGCACAACAAGGCGTTTTTCGTAGGTTTCGACGTGAATATCTGAGGCGCTTTCTTTGACGGCTTCAGTAAGCAAAGCATTAATCAGGCGCTTGATCGGCGCGTCGCCTTCCTGCTCAAGCAGATCTTCCGTTTCAGGGACCGAGTCTGCAAGGCTGGCGAGGTCCATATCATCACCGAGGCCTTCAACCATCTCCATCGCTTCGGAGGAGTCGCTCTGATAAGCAAGCCCTAGTCTACGATCGAATTCGTCGTCTGGAATTGCTTCAAGGTTGTAAGGACGGCCCAGATGTCGCTGAACTTCCATTAACGCTTGGGGGTTCAACCCCTCCTTGTGAAGTACGTGCAATGTATCGCTGCTGGCGTCGACCAGAACGCCATAACGTTTTGCAAAACTGAAAGGCAGGCGCACTGCCAGGCTACCGCCTGATACAGCCTGACTCTGTTCCGGTTGTGTTTCTTCTGGTACTGCAGTCATGTCTCTAATTATTCTCTGTTACCACGGCCAACGCCGCGGTAAGTAAAGCCAGCTTGTTTCAGTGCGGCAGAATCATATTGATTGCGGCCATCAATAATAACCGGTTGTTTCAGAAGCTTTCCGATCGCATTGAAATCTGGTTGGCGGAACGGTTTCCACTCTGTCATCAGTACCAGCGCATCGGAATCCGTCAGCGCATCGTATTGGTGGCTGCAGAAGGTCACGCCAGCTTGCTCTCCGAGAACCTTATTCGCGGCCTCCATTGCCATGGGATCATACGCCGCGACAGTCGCGCCAGCATCAAGCAGTTGACGAATCAATACAATGGCAGCCGATCCGGACACATCTGCGGTTTCCGGACGGAATGCCAGCCCCCAGACAGCAATCTGTTTACCGCGCAGATTGCCGAGGCAGTCTCTCAGAGCAGATGCAGCCCATTCCTGCTGCATGCTGTTCCGCTGTAATACGGCATTAAGCAAAACGGGTTGTATGTCTTTGCTGGCCGCTTCATTGACGAGCTCGTTAATATCGCCAGGAAGGCAAACCCCGCCGTAGCCTACACCAGGATACAGGTAAGAATAGCCGATCCGTGAATCTGCTCCTATACCACTGCGAACAGCCTCAATATCAGCTCCAAATGACTCAGCGATCGCAGCAATTTCGTTCATCAATGAAATCCTGGTCGCCAGCATCGCACTGGCCGCAAGGCGGGTCAGTTCCGCATCACGGATACTCATGGGTGTAACCCGATCCTTTTGACGGCTGAACGGTCTCAGGAGCGACACCATGACAGATCGGGCTTCGTAGCTCTCTGTGCCAAGAATAATGCGGTCAGGTCTCATGAAATCTTCGACCCCTTCCCCTTCTTTCAGAAAGACGGGATAGCAGACGATGCTCACCGTGTTTCCTGAAGACTGAGCGGCTTCGAGCATTTTCTCTGTTACTCCCAGCGACGTCGGGCTTGAATTTATCAGAATCGTTTCGCTGTTAAGTGCAGCCCCAAACTCAGTGGCAAAGTCTAATGCCTGTTCGTCAACGGTGTCGGCGTGCCCCAAAGCAAGGATGCATAGGTCACAGTCACTTGCGAGGGAGATGTCATCTGAGAACGAAAGCCGTCGAGCAGAAACGTTACTTTCGAGCATGGCCGGCAAGCCTGGTTCATGGAAACTCAGGTCGTGAACGTTAGTCGGGGGAGTCTGAGAATAATGGGTGATGACATTGCCCATTTCAGCGAGACAGGCGCTGATGACAAATGACTCGTAACCCGAGCCAGCAACGGTGACTTTCAAAGGGACATCCTATGTAATTGTCAGTAAAACACGACCAACTCTCTCCGAGCGGTTGTGTAAAGTACCCTATTACAGATAAATGACAAGAGCATGACAAGACACTTGTTCAGCTGAATATGGCCAAAACGAAAAAGCCCGGCAATAGCCGGGCTTTTTTCTAAGGCTTAATAAACCTTAGAGAGCAGATTCCAGCTCAGGAATCGCGTCGAACAGGTCAGCAACCAGACCGTAGTCTGCAACCTGGAAGATAGGAGCCTCTTCGTCTTTGTTGATAGCAACAATGACTTTAGAGTCCTTCATACCTGCAAGGTGCTGAATAGCACCAGAGATGCCGACTGCAACGTACAGATCTGGAGCAACGATTTTACCCGTCTGACCAACCTGCATGTCGTTTGGAACGAAGCCAGCATCAACTGCAGCACGAGATGCACCAACAGCAGCGCCGATCTTGTCTGCAACTTTGTACAGCATTTCGAAGTTGTCGCCATTGCCCATGCCGCGACCACCAGAAATAACTACGCTTGCCGCAGTCAGTTCAGGACGGTCAGACTTGGCCAGTTCTTCGCTTGCGAAAGCAGAAACGCCAGCGTCTTTTGCAACATCAACAGACTCAGTCGCAGCTGAACCACCTTCTGCAGCGGCTGCATCAAATGCAGTGCCACGAACAGTCATCACTTTGATGCTGTCAGAAGACTTAACAGTAGCGATTGCGTTACCAGCGTAGATTGGGCGAACGAATGTATCTTCACCTTCAACACCAATAACTTCAGAGATCATGTTCACGTCCAGCAGCGCTGCTGCGCGTGGCAGGAAGTCTTTGCCTGTCGTGGTAGCAGCTGCCAGGATGTGGCTGTAGCCTTTGCCAAGCTCAGCAACCAGTTCGCCCATATTTTCAGCAAGCTGATATTCGTAAGCAGCGTTGTCCGCTACCAGTACTTTTGCAACACCAGCTACTTTTGCCGCAGCTTCTGCAGCAGCACCACAACCAGAGCCTGCAACCAGAACTTCAACATCGCCACCAATCTTGGTGGCAGCAGTGATAGTGTTCAGGGTAGCGCCTTTCAGAGTGGCGTTATCGTGTTCTGCGATTACTAAAATTGCCATTACACCAACCTCTCTCAGAGCACTTTCGCGTCGTTTTTCAGTTTATCAACCAGCGTAGCAACGCTGTCGACCTTGATACCAGCAGAGCGTTCGGCTGGCGGAGTCACTTTAACCAGAGACAGGGTTGATTTAACTTCAACACCGAGATCTGCAGGCGTAGTGGTATCCAGCGGCTTGCGCTTAGCTTTCATGATGTTAGGCAGTGACGCGTAACGTGGTTCGTTCAGACGTAGGTCAGTCGTAACGATTGCTGGCAGGTTCAGAGCTACAGTACGCAGACCGCCATCAATTTCACGAGTAACGTTTACTTTGCCGCCATCTACAGCAACTTCTGAAGCGAACGTGCCTTGAGGCATGCCAGTCAGAGCGCCCAGCATCTGGCCAGTCTGGTTGTTGTCGCTGTCAATGGTCTGTTTACCCATCAAAACGATCTGTGGCTGTTCTTTCTCAACAACGCCTTTCAGCAGCTTGGCAACTGTCAGCGGCTCGAGCTTCTCTTCTGTTTCGATCAGAATGCCGCGGTCAGCACCCAATGCCAGAGCAGTACGGATTTGCTCCTGAGCTACTTTAGGACCGATAGATACAACAACGATCTCAGAAGCAATGCCCTTTTCCTTCAGGCGAACCGCTTCTTCTACGGCAATTTCACAAAATGGATTCATAGCCATTTTGACGTTAGTCAGATCAACATCAGAGTTGTCTGCTTTTACGCGTACTTTGACGTTGTAGTCGATAACGCGTTTTACAGCGACAAGAACCTTCATAGATTCCTCGTATTCTCTAGTGGATGATTAAAGGGTGATTTGCAGCTAAAACATTGCCCGATACCCTTTCCAGCGGGCCACATTATTGGGATTGTGACACTTGAGGTCAAGTGTGAGCTATTCTCAATACTGATTCAGGCCAGTAATTACGGCACTTCTGCCTTTAAATAAGTTGCCTGGCTGTCTTCTCGCCGTATAATGGCCACCATTTTTTCGAACCGGGCAATCCGGTGAAGCAACGACCGCGAATGCGGCACTCCCATCGTGATTTGAGGAGATCATCTATGCAACGTGACGTAATGGAATACGACGTAGTTATCGTCGGCGGCGGCCCTTCCGGCCTGTCGGCAGCTTGTCGTATCAAACAACTGGCAGAAGAAGCAGGCCAGGAAATCTCAGTATGCCTGGTTGAAAAAGGTTCTGAGATTGGTGCACACATCCTTTCTGGTGCGGTCATCGAAGATCGTGCGCTGAAAGAACTCTTCCCTGACTGGAAAGAGATGGGCGCTCCGCTGAATACGCCAGTCAAAGGTGATGAAGTTTACTTCCTTACTTCCGATGAGAAATCTGTCAAAACTCCACACTGGGCGATTCCTAAGCCGATGCACAACGATGGAAACTACATCGTATCTCTCGGTAATGTGTGCCGCTGGCTGGGCGAACAAGCCGAAGCTCTCGGTGTAGAAATCTATCCGGGCTTCCCAGCAGCCTCCCTGATCATTGAAGATGATGCTGTTAAAGGTGTTATCACTGGTGATATGGGCGTTGCTGAAGACGGCTCAGAGAAAGACAGCTATATGCCTGGCATGGAGCTGCGTGCGAAATACACCGTATTTGCAGAAGGTTGCCGCGGGCATCTTGGTAAGGAACTGATCGCTAAGTTCAACCTTGACGCTGGTAAAGACCCTCAGCATTACGGCATTGGTATCAAAGAGCTGTGGGATATTGATCCTGCCAAACATCAGGAAGGCCTCGTTCTTCACGGCGCAGGCTGGCCACTCAGTGAGTCCGGCTCAACCGGTGGTTTCTTCCTGTATCACACTGAAAACAACCAGGTTGTTGTCGGCCTGATTACGGATCTGTCGTACAGCAACCCACACGTCAGCCCGTTTGATGAATTCCAGCGCATGAAGCACCACCCAGTACTGAAGCAGTACCTTGAAGGTGGTAAGCGCGTATCTTATGGCGCACGCGCGATCGCCAAAGGTGGCCTGAACTGCCTGCCTAAAATGACCTTCCCAGGTGGTCTGGTAATTGGTTGTGACGCGGGTACGCTGAACTTCGCTAAGATCAAGGGTACTCACACCGCGATGAAGAGTGGCCTTGTGGCAGCAGAAGAAATGTTCAAGGCGCTTCAGGCTGATCGTGCCAATGACGAAATCAACGAATACACTGCAGCCTTTGAGGCATCATGGGCGTGGGAAGAGCTACATCGTAGCCGTAACTTCGGCCCTGCGATGCACAAGTTCGGTACATTCGGTGGTGCAGCCTTCAACTTTATCGATCAGAACATTTTCCCAATACCTGTTACGCTGCATGACAAGACAGCGGATCATGAAATGCTCAAGCCGGCAGCTGATTGCAAGAAGATCGACTACCCGAAACCAGACGGCAAACTCAGCTTTGATAAGCTCGGTTCTGTATTCGTGGGTAACGTGAACCATGCTGAAGACCAGCCTTGCCACCTGAAATTGACGGACACATCGATTCCTTTATCTCAGAACCTGCCTAAGTACAATGAACCTGCGCAGCGCTACTGCCCTGCTGGTGTTTATGAAGTGGTAGAAGATGAGAATGGTCAACGTTTCCAGATCAACTCTCAGAACTGCGTTCACTGCAAGACCTGTGATATTAAAGATCCTGCCCAGAATATCACCTGGGTCACGCCAGAAGGCGGCGGCGGTCCTAACTATCCAAATATGTAAAACAATAAAAAAGGGCCGAAAGGCCCTTTTTTATTGTCTTGATAGTGACGTTTTAACCAAAAGGGCCCGAGAGCCCTTTCTTGTTTAGGGGCGCCATATTGCGACTCAGTGGCCCGACACAACCATCGATACGCCACGGAACTGAAAGTCATCAATTACAATGCCGCCCAGTTGACTGCCTCCAACACTGACGCTAGGCATGCGAACGTCGATAACATTCTCATCATCAAACGGAGATGCAAAATCAAACTTTACACCATCTGCAACATCTGTACTCATGTTCACATATAGTTTGGCGACACGGTCGCTAGCATCAGGCGTGCGATTTGCAGCCAACTTTTCATTGTATGAATTACCTGCAACAACAGCATCTTCAATAACAATTCCGAAAGAAGACGACATGTCGATATCGAGATCCTCAATGCCAATTGCAGTGTAAAACTCGATGTCGCTAGTTGCACCATCGACGCGCATTTCAAGAGCAAGCGCGCCACCGTACATGCTAATACTATCAACGAGAACATGTCGGTTGATGCCGCCTGCACCTTCAACAGCTATCTCACCGGTGGTCAAGAGGATGTCAACAACCCCTACACCGCCAGAAGTGGGCTCACCAAGAACAAGTAAGGAGCCATCCTGATCGATGTCAATCTTAAATCTGAGATTATTCAGGTTGGCGGTGTTGCCAGGATTGCTGAAGCCAAAGAGAGTGTTGCGATCCTCCCCGCCACCGATGTAAACGTCTGAAATAGTCAAGCTGCCTCCGTCGCCATCGCTGACGCCGCCAACGACCTCCTCCGTATCGGTGTAGCGAATCTCTCCAATTTGCACACCAACATCTAGCTCGATGTCTACACCGGCCTGGCCAGTAACGTTATGCAGCTCAAACTCAGACATAGGCGAGAGTTCAGCCTGAGTACCTGCGGTAGCGAGTGCTATGCAGCCCGCGAGTAGTGATTTCTTCATGATAGGCGATCCATCAAGTTTTTATTGTAGTTACATCAGTTTACGTCCGGCACCATACTTGTGCAACTGACACTCAGTAGCAAACTACCTTGTTACAGCCAATACACAAGGGTTTATGAGGCCCTCAATAGCAACGTGGCACAATATGACGTATCAGTCTTCGCTTACAAAGTGAAGGAAACCGAGCTCTGACCCGAGCGCATCGAAAAACCGCTCTCTGTAAGCTCGCCCATTTCTAAGAGCTGGTAATAGGCTGACCTCAAAAAGCGTGCAGCTAGTCCTTGCGCTGTCGTTATAACTGGAATGTCATTCTCATCCAGTTTGGTCAATATAATCCCGCTATTGCTATCGAGAAGCTCCACCTGGCCATTCGATAAAACCGCACGAACTCCTATGTCAGGCTCCCCTACCAGTGAAATCACATGAAGGGGAGTATCTTCTACTTCCATACGCCACTTCTCGACCGGCGTGACAAGAAAGAACTCGTTGCCTTCTTGCTTTACGAGGGATGCGAACAACCTCACGAGCGATTTGCGCTTGATCTCCCCTCCCTCATGGATCCATTGGCCATCCTTGGTTACGCGGATATCTATATCCCCAGACAGATCGGGAGTCCATTTGTCTAATGGGTATGCCTGCACTTTGTCGAGATCGAAAGCCTTGCTTATATCATCTAAGTTCATCGGCCTGCCTTAAAGTCCTCTTTGCCACTCCTGTCGCAACCTGATGGAGTCTGGTTTATTGATCGCAGTATCAAGCTGGGCGAGTAATGCCTGCTTATCCGCCCCGAGATTCCCCTTGAGAGGGAGGTAGTTAGACGCGTGATCACTACGGAATACTGTATCTTTCAAATCCAGACTGTCGATAAAGGTACGGAGTTCAACAAAAAGTTCGTGCTGGCCCGGCAATTCGTAGTCGAAACCTGCTTCTTCGAAACCCTGTTCGACACGTTTCTGGCCGAGCGGATAGCTCACTACCAAGGTTGAAAGAAACTCCGGCTGAGCCTCTGTCATCAGCTTTGCTGTGTTGACTGCATGCTGGTGACTCAGTGAGCGCCCTCCCATACCATTCAACACCATAACTGATGAGCTGATACCGGCTGCTTTCAGCTTAAGGAGCGCCTCCAAGGTGGATTGGTATGTCTCCCCCTTTGCGATGGCCTTGAGAACGTCGTCGTCTCCACTCTCAGCTCCAACGTAAGCGATGCCGAGCCCCAGCTCTCTTAGGCGCTGCAAATCCTCAACAGACTTCTTTCTGATGTTTCGTGGCAGGCAATAGGCACCTACACGCTTAACCCAGGGGAGACTCTCTCTGATCTGCAGAAGAATGTTTTCTAGGCGCCGAACAGGAAGGACAAGCGCATCGCCATCTGCCAGAAACACCTTTTCAAATCTCGGGCCGACCGCTGCCGCATTTCTAATTTCTGCGAGAACCTCATCCTCGTTACGGGCCCTAAACTTCTTCTGAGGCTGAGTGTACATATCGCAGAAGGTGCAGTTGTTCCAGGAACACCCATTGGTAACCTGAAAAATCATAGATCGCCCTTCTGAAGGCGGGCGAAAAACCGGCTCGATATAATCTGGGAACATAGTTATTGGATACGATTGCTTTACGTAGAGGATGTGGGGCTATGATATGGTGCCCGGAGCCGGAATTGAACCGGCACGACCATAAGGTCGGGAGATTTTAAATCTCCTGTGTCTACCAATTCCACCACCCGGGCGAACGGGCTCCTGACAGAGGTGTCAGAAAGTAAGTGGAGGCGCGAGCCGGAGTCGAACCGGCCTACGTGGATTTGCAATCCAGTGCATAACCGCTTTGCTATCGCGCCTAATCATTGCAGCCGCACCAGTGTTGATGCATTTGCTTTAGCAGCGCTCTGTTAACGCGCTTTGATATTCATTTCTTAGGCTAAGAAAGAATGGAGCGGGAAAGGAGGCTCGAAC
>NZ_DDKU01000021.1:65467-72860 GCF_002339775.1 Thalassolituus sp. UBA2590 | reverse complement strand
CCTTGGCAAGGTTGTGCTCTACCAACTGAGCTATTCCCGCTTAAGTGCTGCGCATTTTAAATAATACGTGTAACCAGTCAAGCCTTTTTTCTTACTTTTTAACAACTTAGAGAGTTATTTTCCCGAAGTTGTTAGCGTCTCAGCTCAGGCCACGCAGCCTTAAGATAGATCAGCATGGACCAGAGAGTCAGAATCGCCGCTCCGTAAAGTGCATAAATCCCAAGAACCTCCAGGAGGCTTCCCTCTGATGCACCCAACAGCACGGTTATAGAGACCATCTGGAGTGCAGTTTTTATCTTACCCAACTGACTGACAGCGACATTGGCCCGCTTTCCAAGCTCTGCCATCCACTCACGAAGTGCCGAAATTACGATTTCTCTGCCAACGATCACCATTGCCGGAATCGTTAACCAAGGGTGTGCAAAATGCTCCACGAGCAGTACCAGAGCAACCGAGACAATCAGCTTATCTGCGACCGGATCAAGAAACGCACCTAGCGCCGACGTCTGGTCAAGTTTTCGTGCGAGATAACCATCCAGCCAGTCAGTGACCGCAGCCGCCGCGAATAACAGGGATGCCCAGACGCGGCCACTCTCCCCTAACCAGTAAAAACATACCACCATCAGCGGAATCACCAATATCCGCCCCATAGTCAGTATATTAGGTATGTTCATTGCCGGTACTACTCCTGTTCTTCACCATGGAGCGCAGCGAAAATCTGCCCTGCCAATGCTTTACTGATACCCGGGACTTTTTCAAACTCAGCCCGCGGCGCACCGCGCATATTACGCAGACTGCCGAAGTGAAGCAAA
Organism: Thalassolituus sp. UBA2590; assembly: GCF_002339775.1. Classification (NCBI taxonomy): domain Bacteria; kingdom Pseudomonadati; phylum Pseudomonadota; class Gammaproteobacteria; order Oceanospirillales; family Oceanospirillaceae; genus Thalassolituus; species Thalassolituus sp. UBA2590. The sequence continues at coordinate 72,048 of NZ_DDKU01000021.1, read as the reverse complement.
AGCTCTCTTCGCCTTTTGGGTCCCACTCCGGGTAATTTCTCAAGATCCGACTGCCCGCGCTTCTTAGCCCGCTCTTTTCTATGGCCGGTTATAGCAAAGCGGTGCGCCTCGTCGCGAACGTACTGCAGAAGGCGAAAGCCTGCGTCGTGAGCATCGGGAAGAATAGGTTTCGCGGTCTGCGGTCGCCACAAGTATTCCCACCCTGACTTTCGGGTCGTCCCCTTTGATATGCCAAGTAAGTACACGTCAGTAATCTGCAGTTCATCCAGGACCTGATCAATCCTTGAGACCTGACCTTTACCACCATCAATCAAAAGAATATCCGGGAGATCGTTCTGCTCAAGCATGCGCGTGAGGTGCCTGCGGACAGAATCTTCAAGTGCTGCATAGTCATCCCCTGCGGTGACGTTTTTCACCGAGAAGCGCCGATAGCGTGACTTATCCAGTCCTTCTTTGCCATAGACAACGCAAGATGCGTACGCAGCCTCACCCTGAGCATGACTGATATCGAAACACTCTATCCGGGCCGGAACAAAATTCAGTTTCAGAAGATCGGCGACTGCATCGAGCTTGCTTTGCGCTGCCTGGCGCCCCGACATGACAGACTGTATACCCGCTCTGGCGTTCTCTTCAGCCATTGCCAGCCATTGGCGACCGTCGCCTCGCACCCCTCTCTGGTGCTGCAGCGAGAGGCCTCGTTCTTTAAGTACTGACAACATAGGTGCAAGCACATCGGATTCTATGTCAGCAAATAGGACTTCAGGCAAGGTGTCACTTGCATGACCACCCAGATAGAACTGCTCGATATAGGAAGCAAACAACTCTTCGAGCGGCACACCAATTTTATCCTCCGGGAAAAAACTCTGGGAATTGGTGAGGCGCCCTTTACGAAAGGTGAGGCGTTGAACGCAGATCATTGCCTGCCACTCAATTGCGACCCAGACGTCCGCATTTTTCTCTCCAGACTCCGTCATCTGGCGTTCCTGGATGCGCCTCAGTAGCTCTACTCTATCTCTGAACTCTGCTGCCTTCTCAAATTGAAGATCCTCCGCTGCCTGTTCCATGCCAGCCTGAAGATCAGAGATGAGTTCGCGGGATTTACCCTCGAGAAACATTCTTGCGCGCTGAATGTCCCGTTCATACTCTTCTTTCGATATATGACCGACACACGGAGCCGAGCAACGATGAATCTCATACTGCAAGCAAGGACGGCTACGGTGGTTAAAGTAGCTATCTTCACAGTTGCGGAGAAGAAACAGTCGCTGCAGATAGTTCTGCGCCTCACGAGCAGCACCGGGGTTCGGATAAGGACCAAAATACAGGCCCTTTTTTCTGCGTCGCCCCCGGGCGTATGACAGAAGCGGATACGGGTGATCTGAAATGTGCAGGTAAGGATATGATTTATCATCCTTGAGCAGGATGTTGTACGGCGGACGATGCTTCTTGATAAGAGTTTGCTCAAGAATGAGCGCTTCGACTTCACTCCCCGTGACTGTGACATCGATATGATCAATCCGACTGACCAAAGCGACGGTCTTTGCGTTAAGACCTCGGGCACGGAAGTAACTCGAAACCCGGTTCTTCAGGTTTTTTGCCTTTCCTACGTAGAGTAGCGACTTGTCTTTGTCGTACATCCTGTAGACACCAGCCCTCTGGGTAAGCGACTTCAGGAATGCCTTAATATCGAAGTCAGGCATTAATTCACTTCGTTGGCGTCAATCAGTCCGTGCCGCAAGGCTAAATGGGTTAACTGCACGTCACTCTTTTCTATACCGAGCTTTTCAAAGATACGGTAGCGATAACTATTGACCGTTTTAGGGCTCAGAAACAGTGCTTCACCAATTAATGGGACACGTTGGCCTTTCGCAATCATGATGGAGATCTGGAGCTCTCTTTCAGACAAGGTCTCGAAGGGTGATCCAGCATCATCCTGAAATGGGCGTAATGCCAACTTCTGAGCAATTTCAGGACTGATATATTTCTGGCCGGAATTCACTTTAACGATCGCTCTCAGCATTTCATCAAAATGTGCACCTTTGGTCAGGTAACCAGAGGCACCAATCTTCAGGAGTCGCGATGTGTAGGGGTCGCCGTCGTAAACAGTCAGCGCAATAATCTGAATCCCGGGCTGACGCTGAAGAATCTTCTGAGTAGCCTCAAGGCCACCGATGCCCGGCATATTAATATCCATAAGGACAACATCAGGCTCCAGGTCGCGCGCTTTCTGCACGGCCTCTTCGCCACTGGCAGCATCGCCGACAACCTCAACCTGCTCAGCATCGGCAAGCAAGCGACAAATACCTGATCGAACCAGATCCTGATCATCAACTACTAGGACTCGAATCAAAAAAACATCTCCAGAATTGGCCGGCTGCGATAAGGTGTGAAATATACCAAAGCAACTACACCGGGTACATGCGCTTCGATTGCCACGCGTATTTTTCACTGTTCAATATCATTGCTACCTCAACGACGCCATCGGCAGTATTCAGCCGGTTCGAGAAGCCGAGACGCCGAGCTAGTTTTAGCATTGGGCCGTTCTCGGGCAGAACTGATCCGTAGATCTGCAGAACGCCACGATCTTTCAGGTACTCGATAATACGACTCATCAGATGAAACCCAAGGCGCTCGCCTCGGGAATTATCATCAACAATCACAGAGAACTCAGCGGTTACGTCGTCAGGATCGATCCAGACTCTCACGACGCCGAATATTTTACCGTCACGCCAGGCTACGAAAGCCATTTCCCGGTCGTAATCTATCTGTGTAAGGCGAGCCAGCTCGGTATGATCAAAGCGCCGGCGAGCAGAGAAAAAACGCAACCTGAGACTCTCAGCGCTCAGGCGATGATAGAAGGCATCAAGCTGCGGCTCATCCTCTCCGCGGATAGGCCGAACAAGATATTCGACGTTATTCGGCGAGGTATAGCTGCCAGACAATTCTGTTGGATAAGGTAGGATTGCACATTTTACTGGCTCTCCGACTTCAGCGGCCACGCCAATGACACGATACCGACCAATCTGCTGACGGATTGCATTCACTTCCAGCCCTGAAAGCCACGGGTGATTCAGGGCGAGATGAGACAATGCGACCAGCCAACGCTCGAGTGTCAGTAAGTCTTTTTCAGGGTATTCCGAACGTTCCTGGAGAACCTCATAAAAATGGGATTTGCGGATCAACTTTTCCGCAAGGTTTGCGTTCAGAGGTGGGAGCGCCACCTGGCGATCCACAAGAATATCGGCCGTACTGCCCCCGCCCCCGAAGAAGATAAACGGGCCAACCTCGTTGTCACGACCAATGCCGAACGAAAACTGAAGATTATCCAGTGCCCGGTGCATGGTCTGTACCGTGTATCCCAATATCGGACTCTCCGGGAATCGCTCAGTAATGACCTCAGAAAGCGAGTCAATCGCTGGCAGTAGCTCCTTCTCGTTGTGCAGATCGCGAACCACGCTGCGAATACGCTCGCGAGGGTTCGTGCCGTAGGCAAAAGGATACAAATAATCCTTGTGATGGACTCGCAGAACCCACGGCTTAGGGATTGCCTGAGCGTCTTTGATGAGCTCACCGGACGTCTTCCTGAAAATGCTATCGGCGCAGGAGTAGCCGTACGCTTTAAGTAACTTGTATGCATCCGGTGGGGATAGATAGTCTCCTGCTTTGTAAGAGCTACGAATCTCCTCATCCAGTCCGGCGTGCTGCGCAGAGACAGGGATCTCGATACTTTCCGGGGTTTCGCGTAACAGGTCCTGTGTCCTCTGGTGTTGAACCATGTACATGTAGGACTTAATGGCATTGTCCGGCGTATCAAATGTCGGGATTTTCGCACGATCAAAACTGGCCCTCGCGCCTTCTACCGAATATTCACCGACCCAGCTCGTCAGTACCATTTTCTGGGTATGAGCAGCGACCTCTATCAGGGCCTCTGCGTTTGCTTGTGCGTCTGTTCCCAATCCTGGTGTGAATACAACCAGCAGCGCGTCGACATTACGATCCGTGAGAACTGTTTTAGCAACTGCGCTCAACTGCTCGGGCTTCAGTTCAGGATTAAGAAGCAACGGATTTTCGGCTTTGACATAGTCTGGAAGCTGGCTCTTCAGTACCTGCGATCCATCCTTCGTAAAGGTCGCAAGCTCACCACCGTCGTGCAGAAGTCGATCCATTGCGATAATCGCAGGGCCACGGCCGTTCGCAATAACAGCAAGTCGGGGGCCAAAGCGTTCGCGGCGATTGCTCAGAGCATCAACGCAATCAAACAACTCGTCCGTCGCATTTACTCTGAGAACCCCTGCTCTGGCTAAAACCTCATCAATCAGGTCGTCCCGGCGAGACAAGCCTTTAGGAGAAGATACCGGGTTGAGAGGACTATCAGAAAAACGGTTGTTCTTTACTGCCAGAACGAGTCTGTGCCTGGAGGCGGCACGTAGAGACCGAACCAGTGCCCGACCTGAGCGAATTTCGTCAAGCTGGATAAGTAGCGTCCGGGCCTTAGGTTCCTGTGATATGTAATCGATCAGATCCGGGAGTGTCACGTCCTCACTGCGACCCAGTGTCGCGACATGAGAGAATCCAATCCCCCTGCTGTAAGCCCAGTCCATTACGCCAGAGGCGAGCGTGCCCGACTGCCCAATGTAGGCAATATTTCCCTGCCTGACGGGGACATGAAGGAAGCTTGCATTGAGCTTCCTGTGTGGAATAACGATACCGAGACAGTCAGGGCCCAGAATCCGCATCCGGGTTTGTTTAACGATGCGGTCGATTTTTTCCGAGTTAGGCCGAAATTGCCACGAACGTGTACGCGCCATCCCGCCTGTAAGCACCATGGCAGCCTCCACACCAATAGCGTGCAGCTGCTTTATTACGCGTGCAACGGAATCCGCAGGAGTGCAGATAATGGCCAGATCGGGTGGGCTCTTCAGTTGACTTATTTTTGCCACCGCCGGCAAGCCATAAATCTCTTTATAGCCCTTACTGTTAACAGGCTGGATTTTGCCTTCGTACCCTGCCTCCAGGAGGTTTCTGACAATTGCACCGCCAAGACTGCCCTGCCTGTCGGATGCACCAATTACAGCGATCGACTCGGGCTGCACAAAGCGTTCAAGAGATCGGGTACCCATCAAACCTCCATTGGTTTTTTGTGTTTGTGCCAGTCGAGAGTACACTGAGCAAAAACAAGACGGTCAGGAACAGATGCCATTAGCGTATTACACGTCGGAAGAGCACTTCTCGCACTTTACGGATGAAGACCACCCCGAACACGCCATGCGAATCATGGCCATAGAGCAGGAGCTTAAATCTCAGGGCATCTGGGAGCAACTGATTCATGCCAATGGTCGGTCGGCTGATATGCCAGACATTCTCCGAGCGCACAGCAAAGGCTATGTTGAACAGCTCCACCTGATACAACCTAAGCATGGCCATATCTACGTTGACGAAGATACCGCCATGTCCCCCGGCTCACTCAATGCCGCCTTGTGGTCGGCAGGGTCCTGTACAGCAGCATTGGATGACCTTGCAAAAGGCGAACAGTCGCGCGCCTTCGTTGCAACGCGCCCGCCGGGTCATCATGCAGAACACCGCAAGGCCATGGGGTTCTGCTTTTTCAATAACGTTGCCATATCAGCGCTCAGGGCTGCTGACGTCCACCACTTTCAGCGGATAGCCCTTCTCGACTTCGATGCCCATCAGGGCAATGGCACTATAGACATTCTTGGGAATGATCAGCGTTTTCTCATCTGCTCCAGCTTTCAGCACCCTTTTTACCCATACACTCACTACGAGCAGTCAAAGTTCGACAACCTGATCAATGTTCCGCTTGAGTCTGGCACTGGCAGTGCGACGTTCAGGGCTATGATCGAAGAGCACTGGCTGCCAGCCCTTAAGTCGTATGCACCTGAGCTTATTATTGTTTCAGCGGGTTTTGATGGCCACAGAGATGACCCGATGGCGGAATTGAATCTATTGGAATCAGACTATGATTGGCTCGGCCGCATGATTGATGGCATTGCAGCAGCAAGAAACACTCCCGTACTGAGCATTCTGGAAGGTGGATACGACCTCAACGCCCTGGGTCGTTCAGTCGCTGCATACCTGACAGGCCTGCAGTCAGACTAGCGCGCTTTATTTTCCCAACCCCTGTCACACTCTGAGTGCAAAACTTACCGTCTGTCACAGAAAGCCACAGAGGTACGCACGATTTCCCCGATTACAGATGGCATGATTTCAGCAGTTCACAAAAACAGGGCACTGCTATGAGACCAAAGCAAGAGACTGGAGTTATTTACGCAATTGTTGCAACACCAGAATCACTGTCACGCGTAACGAAGGCAGAGATGGCGCTGATTGCATTGACGGCGTGTGTGAGCACATCCGTTTTGATCGCTGCAGTCAGATCTTTGTTTTAGAACGGTACCTGTCCAGATCAATATGAAAACATGAATTCAAAAACAAAAAAGCCCAGCAATATGCTGGGCTTTTTTGTGAAATAAGTGGCGGAGGGATAGGGATTCGAACCCTAGATAGGCTATTAACCTATGCCGGTTTTCAAGACCGGTGCATTCAACCGCTCTGCCATCCCTCCA
>NZ_DDKU01000021.1:40646-65164 GCF_002339775.1 Thalassolituus sp. UBA2590 | reverse complement strand
TTCAACCGCTCAGCCATCCCTCCGAACGGCGCTTATATTACCTCTCTCATTTTCCACGTCAACTTCTTTTTTAAAATCAATTCGTTACCGCCTTACCTTTAGAGCTGACAGTACCCAACCACAGGGCTATCATGGGTGGTAAATCTTGGGGGCTTCAGTGAACTACACCATACTCATATCCAGCTCGCCCTTTCAGGGAAGCCAGCATCAATTGGCCATGCGGTTTATACGTGCGACTCTGGAAAGTGATCATTCGATCAAGAGGATATTTTTCTACGGCGATGCTGTACTCGCTGCAAATCGCCTTCAGACCCCACCGCAGGGGCAGAAATCGATTGCGCAAAGCTGGGCGGAGCTTGCAGAAGAAATCTCTATCCCTTTACACGCCTGCATTGCTAACAGCGTACGCAGAGGGATTGTTGATGAGCGGGAAGCTGAACGCTACAACCTTGGCGTATCATCGATACACCCCTCATTCACGCTCACCGGGCTTGGGGAAATGGCCGAGGTTGTTCATGACAGTGAGAAAATGGTGCAATTCTGATGAGCTCTTCCATTCTGATTAACATCACTCGTCCACCGACGCCTGACTGCGAGGCGCTGGAGTATGCACTGGCTATGGCGGCTTTTGATATCGAAGTGAAAATTCTTTTCTCAGGTCGCGGCATTGATTGGCTTAACGCGGGCCAGGCTTCGCGCAAACCCGGAGGAAAGTCCCCGGCTAAGCTACTTTCGGCACTCTCGATGTACGGTATTGATGACATTGCTGTAGCTGGCGGACCGGCAACCTCAGACGAAAGCCCGAAAACTTTCGATACCTGCCAGACTATTTCGCAGCAGCAAGCGGCAAACTGGGCCAGAGATGCCCATCATGTGGTATCTTTCTGATCATGATTGTTCACACCCTATTTTCAGATTCGCCTGACACACTGAGCCAGGTCAAAGCCGCACTATTGCCGGGGGATGCAGTCCTGCTCGCAGGAGACGGCTGCTACCAGATCGAGAGAGCAAAGCAGATCAGCTCAGACGCTGATCTTTTTATGCTGACAGAGGACGCTCAGGTCCGCGGAATCAATGAAACTAATGCTCGTCTGATCAGCGATCCCGAGTGGGTAACCCTGACGGCAGAGAGCCAGCAAGTAATAAGTTGGTTCTGAGATGGCGACACTCAATGACCTGGCACTGGATAAAGACGGTTTTCTGGTTGAACTTAACGACTGGGATGCGGATGTTGCTGCAGTGCTTGCGCAAGATGAAGGTATCATCCTTACAGACGCTCATTGGGAAATCATCAATGCCATTCGCGCCTTCTACGCCGAGTTTGACCTCGCGCCAGCGATGAGGCCCCTCTCCCGCTATATTAAGCAGACACTCGGTGCTGACAAAGCAGGGAGTATTTACCTGATGACATTATTTCCTGAAAGCCCGGCGAAAAAAGCCGCAAGAATAGCTGGCCTTCCAAGACCGGAGAACTGCCTGTGACACAACACGCCCTGGCCGATTACGTGCGCATCCTTGCCAGAGGAAAGAACGCCAGCCGAAATATGACGTTCGAAGAAGCGCGATTTACGATGAGTGAGATGCTCGCCGGACGTTATGAAGATGTTCAGCTCGGTGCAATATTTATGCTGCTGCGGGTACTTGAAGAAACCCCTGATGAAATAGCCGGGTTTGCGTCTGCAGTTAATGAGTACTGGCCCGAGCCAGCTGGACATTTTGACCTGGTCTGGTCGAGTTATGCAGGCAAGCGGCGCCAGCCGATGTGGTGGGTGCTATCTGCGCTACTGCTTGGTCAGATGGGGCATCGTATCCTTGTACACGGCACTTTGGCTCACACTCTGGGTCGGGTTTATGCCCATGAAGTTTTTCAGGAGCTTGGCTTACCTACCGCAACCAGAGATTCCCTGGGTACGATTACCGCTCCATTAGTCTACCTGCCCTGCTCTGAGGTGCACCCAACGCTACAACAGTGGCTTAGTCTTAAGTCAGTCCTGGGGGTGCGTTCACCGATCAATACGGTGCTTAAAACAATCGCTCCGGCAGGCGTGCCTTCTGTGCAGGGCATATTCCACCCGGATTACCGGACGACTCACTCTATGGCGGCAAGTATTAATCAGGATACGGCAGCCATCATCAAGGGTGAAGGTGGCGAATTTGAGGTAAATCCTGAGCGTCCCTGTCAGGTGACAGTGGTTGTTGAGGGTGAAGAAGCCCAGTTTCGGATTGCCAATGATTCATCCCACTATGATGATAAAGCCGCAAGCCCGAACACCGAACATCTCATCAAACTCTGGCAAGGCCGGGACCACTCGCAATATGGTCACGATGCCGTGCTACGTACAGCCGCCCTGGCCCTGTGTGCCATGCTCAAGTCAACAGACTACGTATCCGCTTTATCGCAATGCAGCAAAGCCTGGGCAGAGCGGGATAAAAGCTTACTAGCCTGAGCGCCAGTTAAGCGTAGAGTGAAGGCTGACAACGCTCCCCACAATCGTGAGCGTAGGGGCTTGAATCTTCCGGCCAGCGACGTATTCAGGCATGGAAGCGAGCGTACCCGTGTGCACTTGCTGGTCCGGTAAGGTGCCCTTCTCGATCAACGCAATCGGTGTTTCTGCAGGCATGCCGTGCGCGATCAGCTGACTGCAGATCTCCGGCAAACCAACCAATCCCATATAGATTACAAGTGTCTGCTGTGGATGAATCAGTTCATCCCATGGCAGATTACAGGTGCCGTCCTTCAAATGCCCTGTTACGAAACGTACGCTTTGTGCATGATCCCGATGAGTAAGCGGGATGCCAGCATACGATGAGCAGCCGCTTGCAGCGGTAATTCCGGGCACAACCTGAAATGGAATACCTGCCTCTGCTAACTGTTGAATTTCCTCACCGCCACGACCAAAAATAAAGGGATCTCCCCCCTTGAGCCGCAGCACTCTTCGACCTTTCAGAGCTTCATCAACCAACCGCTGATTGATTTGATCCTGAGGGACAGCATGGTCGCTTCTCGCCTTACCAACGTAATGCCTCTCGCAATCATCGGGTAATAGGCTGAGTATGGCTGGACTGACCAAACGATCGTAGAAGACAACGTCTGACATCTGAATCAAACGCAGAGCCCGAAAGGTCAACAAGTCAGGATCACCGGGGCCCGCGCCTACAAGAAATGCCTCTCCAGCCGAGATATTCTCACCGGAAAGTAATCCCTCGACTATCTTGTCGGCTGATGCTTCTTGTCTTGCCAGCACCTGATCGGGGGCCTGAGACTGCATCAATCTTCTCCAGAAAACTCCCCGCTCCTTAGATGTGCCCTCGCTGCGCAACCTCAGTCTCAGCGTCTCCAGCCACTGACCAAGTCGTGAATAATCCGTGGGGATAAATGCTTCGATGCGGTCTCTGACGAGCCGCGTCAGTGCAGGGGTTGCCCCACCGGTGGAGATCGCAACCTTCAGCGGTGAACGATCGACAACCGCGGGAAAGGAAAAATCGTTGTCTTCAGGCTCATCAGTACGACAAACCCACGCGCCAGAGCTTCTGGCGAGACGAGCCTGATGTTCGTTTGTCGCCTTGTCATCCGTCGCCAGAACAACATAGTCGCCCGCTCGGTAATCTTCTTCTCCGGCGACACGCTCGTGGCAAGTCAGTCTATCACCAGCCAGATCAAGGATCGCATTATCGATATTGGGCGCAATGACGTAAATCACCGCACCGGTATCGATCAGAGTTTTCACTTTTCTCGCAGCAACCGCTCCCCCGCCGATGATATAAAAGCGGGCTCGCGATGCATTAATTACGAGGGGTAGATGACTTTTGCTCACGCACCTTTCCGATCAGCGCCAACCTTCATAGTACTGATCCGCTCAGTACCACCCATGTAGGGACGAAGCGCCTCAGGTACAGAAACCGAGCCATCTTCTTCCTGATAGTTTTCAAGAATAGCGACCAGTGTCCGGCCGACGGCCAGGCCCGAGCCGTTCAGTGTGTGAAGTAGTTCGGGTTTGCCTGTCTGAGGATTACGCCAGCGCGCCTGCATCCGACGAGCCTGATAATCGCCAAAGGTACTGCAGCTGGAGATTTCACGGTACTTCTGCTGACCGGGGAGCCAGACTTCAAGATCGTAGGTTTTGGCTGCGGAAAAGCCCAGGTCACCACCACACAGAATCACCTTGCGGTATGGGAGATTCAGTTTCTGAAGGATAGCTTCAGCATGACCGGTCAATTCTTCAAGAGTCTTCTCTGAATCTTCCGCCTTAACAAACTGAACCAGCTCGACTTTGTCGAACTGATGTTGGCGAATCATGCCTCGGGTGTCACGACCATAACTACCCGCTTCACTACGGAAGCATGGGGTATGGGCAACTTTTTTCACCGGCAGCTCGACATCATTGACTGTGTCACGCAGCAGGTTGGTTACAGGAACCTCAGCGGTAGGAATCATATACAGATCTTTATCACCCTGAGCCTGCGGAATTTTAAAGAGATCTTCTTCAAACTTAGGCAGCTGACCTGTGCCCTCGAGCGCCTGACGGTTAACCAGGTACGGCACGTAAGTTTCTTCGTAACCATGCTCGAGTGTGTGCGTATCAAGCATGAACTGGGTCAGTGCCCTGTGCATTCTGGCGATAGGACCGCTCATGACGGCAAAACGAGAGCCTGCAACCACAGCACCGGCATCGAAATTAAGGCCGTGCGGCTCGCCTACATCTACGTGATCTTTCGGCTCAAATGAAAACTCGCGCGGCTCACCCCATTTCAGGACTTCAACATTGTCGTCCTCATCGCTGCCCGCAGGCACTTCCGCCAGGGGCACATTCGGAATCGCCATCAGCATTTCACGAAGATCAGACTCAACCTGCTTAGCAGCTTGCTCTGCGCGCGTAATATCGGCATCCAGACCACTCATTACCTGAGCCTTCGCCTCTTCTGGCGACATGCCCTGTCCGATCAGCTGGCCAATCTGTTTGGATGCTTTCTTCTTTTCTGCCTGCAGCGACTGAGCTTCAGTCAGTGCTTTTTTACGTGCATCGTCAAGTCGACCGAATTCCACATCATCAAATGAAAAGCCCTTCTTGGCGAGGGCATCTTTAACATCATCTATGTTGTCGCGAATGTACTTAATATCGAGCATTGTTCTTCTTAAACCAGAGATTTTGAGAGCCACATTCCTGCGGCCGTAGCAGCAAGACACCCCAGCAGACTGACACCTATGTAGGCCAGAAACGCTTCATATCGCGCCTGCTGCAGTAGAGAAATACTTTCTAATGAGAAGGTAGAAAAGGTAGTAAATGCACCTAAAAAACCCACCATCGCCAATTGACGGTGATGATCGCCACCAAACCCATTTTCGACGAGCCAGACATAGGCGACGCCAATGGCGAAGGAGCCTAACAGGTTCACTGAAAGCGTGCCATAGGGGAAAGGCCGGTCAAGCCACTTAAATACCGCCGTCGCCATGCTGAATCTTGCGACCGCGCCCAGCGCCCCTCCCAGAGCGATCCATAAATACGCCAAAGTCAACTACCGCCGTCTGTATATCGTTTCTTATCGCTCAGGCGATTGAGTTCACGAAGGTGATCCAGTTTGGCACCAATCTTCTGCTCAAGGCCGCGAGCTACCGGTGAGTAAAAACGCTCATCCGCCAGGGCTTCAGGGAAATAGTTTTCACCCGCGGCAAATGCTTCAGGCTCGTCATGAGCATAGCGGTACTCGGCACCGTAACTCATGTCAGACATCATCTGAGTGGGAGCGTTTCTGAGGTGTAATGGTACCTCATAGCCCGGTGTTGACTGCACCAGTTTCCTCGCCGCTTTGTACGCTGTGTAAACTGCGTTGCTCTTTGGGGCGCATGCTAAGTAAACAACGGCTTGGGCCAGATTGAGCTCTCCCTCAGGGCTGCCCAGGCGCTCCTGAGCCTCCCATGCGGCAGTACAGACAGAGAGTGCGCGGGGATCGGCATTGCCAATATCTTCACTGGCCATACGCACGAGACGCCTTGCTATGTAGAGCGGATCGCAACCCCCGTCGAGCATACGACTGAACCAATAGAGGGAGGCATCCGGGTCAGAACCCCGGACCGATTTGTGTAAGGCGGATATCTGTTCATAAAAGGCATCACCACCTTTGTCGAACCTGCGCAGACTGCTAACTAATACCGCCCGAACATCATCGTCACAGAGAGAAGATCCGCCATTCAGCTGTAGCGCTTGCTCTAACAGATTCAGGGCACGGCGGGCATCGCCACCCGCGGCAGCTGCAAGAACAGAAAGCGGAGATTGATCTTTCTGCTCAACTCCTTCCGACTCAAGTCCACGCTGAATGACCTTTACAAGGTCATCGTCCGTAAGAGACTTAAGGATATATACCTGCGCTCGCGAGAGAAGTGCATTGTTCAACTCAAACGACGGATTTTCTGTCGTTGCCCCGACAAAGATAAAGGTTCCGTCCTCAACGTATGGCAGGAAGGCGTCTTGTTGAGACTTATTGAAACGATGAACCTCGTCGATAAAAAGCAGTGATTTGCGACCACTCCCCGCTGCCTGTCGCGCCTGCTCAACCGCCGCCCGGATCTCTTTGACCCCAGCCATGACCGCACTCAATGACAGAAACTGAGCATCGACGTAGCTGGCGATAAGACGAGCTAGCGTGGTTTTGCCTACACCTGGAGGCCCCCACAGGATAAGAGAGTGAATCTGTCCTGCGTTCAAAGCATTCCGCAGAGGCGCGCCTTCACCGACGACATGTTCCTGCCCGATGTAATCGTCGAGCGAGCCAGGCCTGAGGCGCGAAGCCAACGGCTCGTATGGTTTACCCTGCGAAAATAAATCAGCTGCCATGGCGCCCGTCGATTACGTCAACATCATCAGGCGCAACAAAGGTGAATGCAGCAGGATCAAGTTCAGGATTTATTTGCTGAGCAGTAAAACGAATTTCGGTGATTTGCCCGGCAGCGTCGAATATACGCATAAATTCAACTTCATCATTTACGTAGTCGAACTCAAGCGCTTCAAACAACTGGCTGGCATCCAGAGGCTTCAATCTGTAACGCACGGCATTACCAGCCTCTTCTCTCGTTGCTGTGTAGCTGTCAGAGATATTGCTGACATCACCACTCAGAAGCAGCGCGGGGGTTTCCTGAAGCTTTGATTCAAGGTTGCGAATGGTCACTTGCTCCAGGTCCATATCGTAGACCCAGACAGATTCGCCATCGGAGACAACCAGCTGCTCATACGGTGGATTTGTTTGCCAGCGCATTTTCCCTGGTCGCTGAACAGAGAGCGTCCCTGATAAGCTCTGCAGTACTTCCCCATTCTGATCCATGGTCACCTGCGAGAACTCGGTTTCCATCGAGTTGAGGGATGTCAGCCTTGAGGTAAATTCCTCCAGCGCTTCACCGGCGTGGATACCCAATGACACTACAGAAAAAATAATCCCGCCTGCTAATGCGGTCAGCTTTGAAATCATAAAAAACTCTACTTTTATTTGAGTTAAGCAGGAGGCGGGGCAATAACTTCACGGCTACCGTTATGAGCTGGTGGTGAAACGACACCCGCTGCCTCCATGGTCTCGACTAGCCTTGCGGCCCGGTTGTAGCCAATACGTAATTTACGCTGCACTGATGAGATCGAGCATTTACCGGATTCGGTCACAAAGGCAACCGCCTGATCGTACAGATCGTCTTTTTCACCGTCGGCGTCATCGCCGCCCATCCCCGGCACCGAACCATCCTCACCCACTTGTGTGATTTCTTCGATGTAGTCAGGCTCCCCACGTTGCTTCCATTCTGCAACGACGCGATGCACTTCGTCATCGTCAACGAAGGCTCCATGAACCCTTTCAGGCAAAGCGTTACCTGGAGGCATAAACAGCATGTCGCCATGCCCCAGCAGCTGCTCAGCTCCGCCCTGATCAAGAATGGTCCGCGAGTCGATTTTTGATGACACCTGGAATGCAATCCGCGTCGGTACGTTTGCTTTGATCAAACCGGTAATAACGTCCACAGAGGGGCGCTGAGTCGCCAGAATCATATGAATGCCTGCCGCACGAGCTTTCTGGGCGATTCGAGCGATGAGTTCTTCTACTTTTTTACCAACCATCATCATCATGTCGGCAAATTCGTCCACGACAATCACAATGTACGGCAAGGGTTCAAGCGTGGGCGGAGTCGTATCGAATGATTGATCAATCTGCCATAGCGGATCAGCCAGTGGCGTACCCGCCTCAATGGCGTCCTTAACCTTCTTGTTATAACCGGCAATATTACGAACACCCATTGCAGCCATTAATTGATAGCGCCGCTCCATTTCAGCGACCGACCAACGAAGGCCACTTGCAGCCTCTTTCATATCAGTAATAACAGGTGTCAGCAGGTGAGGAATCCCCTCGTAGACGGATAATTCCAGCATCTTCGGATCGACCAGAATCAACCTTAGCTCTTCGGGCGTAGACTTGAATAGCAGTGAAAGCAGCATCGCATTCACACCTACCGACTTACCCGACCCTGTCGTACCCGCAACAAGGAGGTGGGGCATTTTGGCAAGGTCAGTAATCACAGGGTTACCTGCAATATCATGCCCCAGCGCGAGCGTAAGCGGTGATTTCGACTTGTCGTAATCTTCAGACGACAAAACCTCACCCAGTGTAACCATGGCGCGATTTTCGTTAGGGACTTCAATCCCCATGACCGATTTGCCCGGTATGACCTCTACAACACGTACCGCAACCATGGCCATCGAGCGCGCGAGATCCTTCGCCAGGTTCGATATCTTACTGGCCTTCACACCCGGTGCCGGCTGGATCTCAAATCGCGTAATAACCGGGCCCGGTGCCACAGCAGTCACTTCAATTTTCACACCGAAGTCGGCAAGTTTCTGCACCAGAAGCTCGGATAAATCGTGCAGGCGTTCCTCCGAGAAGCCGGCCTTGCCATCACTTTTAGGCGGGTCCAGCAAAGCAATTGAAGGCAACGGGTCGTTACCTTTGAATAATTTGCCCTGCAGATCTCGCTTAGCCCGGTCGCTTGGGCGCGACTCACGCTTTTCGAGCGGCTCAATTTTCAAAGATTTAACATCGGCAGCAGTGTTTTCGATGATGTCAGTATTGGGTACCGTCCTGGGCACTTCGCGAGCGGCCACAGCCTGTACCGGGATGGCATCTTCGTTTCTTGCCTCTTCGTTTCTTGCCTGGGCGGCAGGTGCGGGTTTGGGCTCGGCTTCAGGGCCAGGTTCAGACTTAGAGACATCCCAGGGCAGATCACTTACGAGCGAATCGTCACCTTGGTCATCCAATGCACTAAAACCTGCGAAGCTGTCGAGCGGGTCCTTGTCTGCATCGGATGCCGCACCGACTGATGGCGGATCGAACCGGCTATTCTTAGGTGAACCTGAGTTCGAGGCGGTGATTTGAGGCTTATTGGCAGAGTCAGGCTCTTGGGTGCCAGTCGCACGTTTCCTGGCGATAAAGGCTAATGCGTTGTGAAGGATGCTGTCACCGGTCGTTTCTTGGTCGTGGGCAGTAGTACCGGCTTTCTCCACGCTTTGAGAGTCAGCCTTCTTGTTTCCGGAAATGCGCCCAACAAAAGAAAGAGCAGCACCACCGACCCGCTCGAAAAACATCAGCCAGGAGAACTCAAGAAACAACACAAGGCCGAGTGCCAGTGCGACAATCAGAATTGAGACGGACCCGATAAAGCCGAACAGCGGCACCATCAGCGCTATAGCGCCCTCGCCTATGATGCCGCCGGCACCAGCTGGCAGGAGCTCACCGCGCCAGATACTGACATCTGCCAGAGCGGCAAGTGAGATAAGAATGAGTAACAGGCCGCTGGCCCTGAGCACCCAGACCCGCCCTTCTACGGCTGGCGCCTTGCGGAACAACAACCAGGTCTTAGCCATGATCAGAGCAGGAAAAGCGAATGCGAGATATCCCAGGCCGTGGAGCAGAAAGTCGGCCAGGTAGGCTCCGACGCGCCCGATGGAGTTATCTGCCGTGCCGCTGCCGACGACTGACCATGCAACATCTTCCGGATCATAGGAAAAGAGAGCCAGAAACAGCAATACACAGCCAAGCGTAAGCAGAAGAAACCCTATGTCGTGGCGCTTACGCCAGCCGTCGTCCGACATATTTTTCTGTTTATTGTCGATTTCAGAGTGCTGCGATGACAAAATATCGTCCTGCTAATGGTCAAACGTCCACAGTCTAACACGGCTAAACGAGCCTGTTCATAACTATGATTGATTGGTTAGATGAGTTCCGCTCGCCGGAATTCCCAGATACAAGTAGAGCACTCGAAGAGCCCGAAGGACTTCTTGCCGCTGGCGGCCATCTGAGCCCCACCTGGCTGGATTGCGCCTACCGGAAAGGAATCTTTCCATGGAATGACCCTGATGAGGCACGACTCTGGTGGACTCCTATGCCTCGGGCAGTCATTCTTCCGGAAACCTTCAGAATTCCTAAAAGGATTGCCCGCGAGGTTCGCAATACCGATCTTCGCGTCACAGCGAACCTTGATTTCAAAGGAGTAATAAAGGGCTGTATGGCTCCCCGGGCCGACAGCGAAGGTACCTGGATAGACGATGAGATTATTGATAACTACCCCAGACTCCATAACGCAGGTCGGGCGATATCAATAGAGTGCTGGGATAAGTCCGGAGCCTTGTGTGGTGGTTTCTATGGGCTATCCATAGGCCGCATTCTCTTTGGCGAAAGTATGTTCACCAAACACAGCGGAGCATCAAAGGTGGCCTTTGCTACCGCCGCCCCACTCCTGTTTGAACTTGGTTTTGAGATGATTGATTGCCAGATGAGAACCTCACATCTGGAGCGATTCGGTATTATTGAGCTGGATCGCCCTGAATTTGAGAGCCGACTTCACGCGGGAGTAAACAAGCCTGCGCCTTCACCACTTCCCGGCGTTCTGAAATGAGATCAATCCCCTTATTTACACCTGCCGAGACACACGACTGTCCATACCTTGAAGACAGACAAGCGCAGAGTCAGTACGTCGACCCCAGGATAGTACCGGACTTGGATACCATGAGCGCACTGAGTCGACTGGGCTTCCGGCGCAGCGGAAAGCTCATTTACCGGCCCTCCTGCCCATCGTGCCGCGAATGCCAGTCCATCAGAATCCCAACTGCACAGTTTGCCCCGAGCAGAAACATGAAGCGCGTACTTAATCGCACTCGCCACTGGCGGGTGTCGGTGCGCCCTCTGTCGGATAGTCCTGAGTTCTTCGATCTCTACTGCAGATATATCAATGCGAGGCATCAGGATGGCGACATGTATCCCCCCTCCCGACAGACCTACGATGAGTTTATTGGCGAAAGCCTCGGCAACACACAGTTTCTCGTGGCCGAGGATGGCGAGGGGGTAATTGGTGTTCTGGTTTTCGACAGATTCAATGATGGGCTCTCGGCTGTGTATTGCTTCTACGAGCCGGACCGCGAAAGCGAATCAGTGGGCACATCTATGATTATTCGTCTGACGCTGTTAGCCCGAAGCGTCGGACTTCCCTACAACTACCTCGGCTATTACGTCGAGAACTGTCGGAAAATGAGCTACAAAGCCCGCTTCACTCCTCTTGAAGTTCTGAGTGATAACGACTGGATACGCCTAAATCCCGCCTAAGCTTTGCCATAGCGAGTGTTTTAGGGCAGAATGCGCGCGCATTGAACAAGTTTCAGACAGGTGACGAATGGCAAAAGACGATCACATTGAAATGGAAGGCGAAGTCATCGACACGCTTCCTAATACAATGTTCCGGGTTAAACTGGAAAACGGTCACGTAGTGACCGCTCATATTTCCGGCAAAATGCGTAAGAATTACATCCGTATTCTTACTGGCGACAAAGTTAAAGTGGAACTGACACCTTACGATCTTAGTAAGGGACGCATCACTTACCGCGCTCGCTGATCCTCGCCTTCGGCAATCTGCCGGCCATCAGGCCGGCATTGCCTCAGGTAATTCCAACGAAAGCTCGCCGTCGACGACGGTAATCTCAATCTCGCCACCCTTAGAAAGATCACCAAACAGGATCTTCTCAGCCAGCGGTTTCTTGATCTTATCCTGAACCAGACGAGCCATTGGGCGTGCACCCATCTTCTCGTCATAGCCGTGCTCAGCAAGCCAGCTACGGGCCTCATCATCAACGTTCAGCAGCACACCCTTGTCGTCTAACTGACCCTGAAGTTCAGCCAGGAACTTATCGACGACATGTAGCGTGGTATCCGGCGTAAGAGGCGCGAACTGAATAACACTGTCGAGACGGTTGCGGAACTCAGGTGTGAACAGCTTCTTAAGCTCCTCGGCACCATCCGTTGTATGATCCTGCTGCGTGAAACCAATACTCGCACGACTCATCTGAGCAGCACCGGCATTGGTCGTCATAACCAAAATCACGTTACGGAAATCCGTCTTGCGACCGTTGTTATCCGTCAGCGTACCGTGGTCCATAACCTGAAGCAGAATATTGAACACCTCAGGGTGAGCCTTCTCGATTTCATCCAGAAGTAGCACGCAATGAGGCGTTTTATTCACCGCTTCTGTCAGTAAGCCGCCCTGGTCATAACCCACATAACCCGGAGGCGCACCAATCAGGCGAGAGACCGTGTGGCGCTCCATGTACTCAGACATATCGAAGCGGACAAGCTCCATGCCCATGACAGACGCAAGCTGCTTCGTAACCTCTGTTTTACCAACACCGGTTGGGCCGGCAAAGAGGAATGAGCCGATCGGCTTTTGCGGACTGTTCAACCCAGCACGAGACATTTTAATGGCTGTTGAGAGTGTCTGAATCGCTTCATTCTGACCAAACACCACCATCTCGAGCTTATCTTCGAGACCAAAGAGCAGTTCTTTGTCAGACGCTGATACAGACTTCGGTGGAATGCGTGCTATCGCTGCCACCACCTCTTCTACTTCACCCACATTAATGGTTTTCTTACGTTTGCTTGGTGGGACCATCTGCTGTAAAGCACCTACTTCATCAATCACATCAATTGCCTTGTCGGGCATGTTGCGGTCATTGATGTAGCGATCGGCCAACTCTGCAGCGGCTTTAAGGGCTTTGTCCGTGTACTTGACCTTGTGGTGCTCTTCAAAGCGAGATTTGAGACCCTTGAGGATTTTATAAGTATCCTCAACAGACGGCTCTGCCACATCGATCTTCTGGAAACGACGGGTCAGAGCACTGTCTTTCTCGAAAATCCCACGGAATTCCGTAAATGTGGTTGAGCCTACGCAGCGCACCTCACCTGAACTCAGAAGCGGCTTCAGCAGATTGCTTGCATCCATAACACCACCAGAGGCGGCACCAGCACCGATAATGGTGTGAATTTCATCGATAAACAGTATGCCGTGAGGTTGACGCTTCAACTCTGCCAGCAATGCTTTGAAACGTTTTTCGAAGTCACCCCGGTATTTAGTGCCAGCCAGAAGTGCGCCCATATCGAGACTATAGACAACAGCATCGCTGATCACATCGGGTACTTCTTCGTCGACAATGCGCTTAGCCAGGCCTTCAATAATGGCCGTTTTACCGACGCCAGAGTCACCGACAAGAAGCGGATTGTTCTTACGTCGACGCGCCAGAATCTGCACAAGACGATTAACTTCGAACTCGCGTCCGATCAATGGGTCGATTTTACCCTCGCGCGCCAGGCGATTGAGGTTAGTCGCATACCCTTCAAGAGCAGACTTGGACCCTGCTTCCGCTTCTTCATCGAGATTGTCTGCCGCCTGATCAGCGCCCTCTTCCGGACCGCTGACTTTCGAAATGCCGTGAGAGATGTAATTAACCACATCAATACGAGCAATATTCTGCTGCTTCAGGAAATAAACAGCCTGGCTTTCCTGCTCACTGAATATGGCGACAAGGACATTCGCACCGGAGACTTCAGTTTTGCCCGATGACTGAACGTGGAATACGGCCCGCTGCAGGACGCGCTGAAAACCCAACGTTGGTTGAGTTTCCTGCTCGCCATTAGATTCCGGGATAAGGGGAGTTGTGGAATCGACGAAGTCATCCAGATCTTTGCGGAGTTTGACAATATCGGCTCCGCAAGCCTGAAGTACGGTCGAAGCCGCATCATTGTCTAGCAGCGCCAACAGCAGATGTTCGACTGTCATAAATTCGTGACGCTTAGAACGAGCCTCCTTGAATGCTTCATTCAGGGTTTGCTCGAGTTCTCTATTCAGCATAAAGCCTCCTGGTTTCAGTCGTCTGCCGGGGCTATCTCACACATCAACGGATGTTGGCAGTCCTTGGAGTATTGATTCACAATTTCTGCTTTAGTTTCAGCAATGTCTTTAGTATAGACGCCACACACGGCACTGCCTTTCATGTGGACCGCGAGCATAATCTCTGTTGCCTGCTCCGGTGTTTTGCTGAAAAACTGTTGTAAAACCTCTACAACAAATTCCATTGGCGTGTAGTCATCATTCATCATCACCACGCTGTACATCGACGGGCGCTTCAGCTCCGGCAGGGACTCCTGAACCGCAATATTTCCGTCTTCCTCGTGATGAGGATCCTGACCACTTAAGCTTAGTTGATATTTATACATGACGCGTCGATGGGATTCTGTGTTTGCCAAATTAGTCACATGATAACGCTGTCAGGCCAACCCGACCACTCAGGCATACCACCTTAGTCGAATATGTGATTAATTAGGTCAATCAGTGTCTTGACGGGCCACAATGGGCGGCGTAGGTTTTACACGACTAGGGTATACAAGCCCTATCCACGAAAAACGCACCTATATCTGTAGTTATAAGGAGATTTGCGATGAAAACAGGGACTGTAAAGTGGTTCAATAACGCCAAAGGTTACGGTTTTATCCTAAGTGACGAAACCAATGAAGATCTGTTTGCCCATTACTCAGTCATTGATATGGACGGATACCGCACACTGAAAGCAGGCCAATCTGTCCAATTCGACATCAAACCCAGCGATAAAGGACTGCACGCGATCAACATCCGTGCCCTTGATGGTGCAGAGGCTTCGGCACCAGCAGCAAAGGCTGAACAAGCAGAGCCTGCCTGAGGCACAATCTTTTTCAGACGCGCATAAAAAAACCGCCGGAAGGCGGTTTTTTCTTTTAACCCAGTATTACTGCTGATCAATCAGAGTATTAAGGGTCTTGCTCGGACGCATGACTTCAGTCGCCTTCTCTGGGTTTGGCCAGTAGTACCCACCGATATCTACCGATGAGCCCTGAACAGATTTCAATTCTTCCAGGATCTGGGATTCATTGTCATTGAGAGCGTTTGCCAGCGGCTTAAAGTGCTCAGACAGCTCGGCGTCATCAGCCTGAGCAACCAGAGCCTCCGCCCAGAACTTCGCGAGGTAGAAATGACTGCCACGGTTGTCCAGATTACCCAGCTCGCGCCCTGGAGATTTCTGTTCCTGCAGAATTCGCCCTGTCGCGATATCCAATGTTTTGCCAAGCACTGCTGCTTTAGCATTGCCGGTTTTCTCTGCGAGGTGCTCCAGCGACGCTGAAAGCGCCATAAACTCGCCCAGAGAGTCCCAGCGCAGGAAGTTTTCTTCAAGTAGCTGCTGAACATGCTTTGGTGCAGAGCCGCCAGCGCCTGTTTCAAACAGACCACCGCCGTTCATCAGGGGGACAATTGAGAGCATCTTAGCGCTGGTGCCCAATTCAAGAATTGGAAACAGATCAGTCAGGTAGTCACGAAGCACATTACCAGTGACTGATATCGTGTCTTTGCCGTCTTTCATGCGAGCAAGCGTGAATCGAGTAGCTGCTTCCGGCGCCATGATGCTGATTTCCAGACCGTCAGTATCTGCTTCCGAAAGATACGCCTCGACCTTTTTAATCAGCTCAGCGTCATGGGAGCGATTTTCGTCAAGCCAGAATACGGCTGGAGTGGAAGTCGCACGAGCGCGGTTAACAGCAAGGTTTACCCAGTCACGAATAGGAGCATCCTTAGCCTGGCACATGCGCCAGATGTCGCCCTTGGCAACCTCGTGCTCAATTAACTGCTCGCCGGATTCGGTAATAACGCGCACTTTGCCGTCAGCTGGAATCTCAAAAGTTTTGTTATGCGAGCCGTACTCTTCTGCTTTCTGCGCCATCAGACCAACGTTAGGTACTGTGCCCATGGTGCGCGGGTCGAAAGCACCGTGCTCTTTACAGAAGTCGATGGTTTCCTGATAAACACCGGCGTAACAACGATCCGGAATGACTGCAATTGTGTCATGCAGATCACCATCCGAACCCCACATCTTGCCAGATGAGCGGATCATCGCAGGCATAGACGCATCTACGATTACGTCATTTGGTACATGAAGGTTGGTGATGCCCTTGTCCGAGTTGACCATCGCCAGATGCGGGCGCTTCTCATAACAGGCTGCGATATCAGCTTCGATAGCTTCACGCTCATCATCGGGCAGCTTCGCTATCTTCGCATAGACGTCGCCGAGACCGTTATTAACATCAACGCCCAGACGCTCGAAGGTTTCTGAATACTTTTCAAAGACTGGTGCAAAGAAAACAGACACCACGTGACCAAAGATAATCGGGTCAGAAACCTTCATCATGGTTGCTTTCAGGTGAACTGAGAACAATACGCCCTTCTCTTTTGCTTCCTGGATTGTCTTGTCGAGGAAAGCCCGAAGAGAGGCAGCACGCATGACAGATGCATCAATAACTTCACCATCAAGCAGCTTCAGACCTTCTTTGAGTGGCGTTACGTTGCCTTCAGCATCAACGAACTCAATATCAACAACGTCAGCATTCGACAGTGTGAGCGATTTTTCGCTACCGTAGAAGTCACCTTCTTCCATATGCGCTACAGAGCTCAGGGAATCAGACGACCACTCCCCCATTGAATGAGGATAGCTGCGTGCATACTCTTTTACTGACGCAGGTGCGCGACGGTCAGAGTTACCCTCACGCAGAACCGGGTTTACGGCACTGCCTTTAATACGGTCGTAACGAGCTTGTACGTCACGGTCTTCGTCCGTTGCCGGATTGGACGGATAAAGCGGAACATCAAAGCCCATACTGCGCAGCTCTTTAATTGCTTCGCGTAGCTGTGGCAGAGATGCACTGATATTCGGCAGCTTGATAATATTGGCTTCTGGCTGCCCTGCAAGGGTGCCCAGCTCTGCAAGCGCATCAGGAATACGTTGTTCTTTTTGGAGGAATTCCGGGAAGTTGGCCAGAATACGGCCCGCCAGAGAAATATCACGTGTCTCAACATCGACGCCGGCAGAGCGGGAAAACGCCTGAATAATCGGCAGAAGTGAGTGAGTTGCCAATGCTGGCGCCTCATCGGTTTCAGTATAAATAATCCTGGATTCGTTCGCGGACATTGTGTCTCCTGTTGCGTTACGCTATTGCTGTGTCGCATGAACCGGCTTCACTAACTTGTGGTAAGTGAAGGACTCCGATCCGGTATGGCTGCAAGCTGGTGATGCCAGATTGCATCTAAACCGATGCTGAGTAGCTTCTTAAGTGCCGCTAATTTGTAGTTTTTCTACAAAAAATGCAAGCTAGACAAAAGAATAAGTAATTTTCTTACAAAACCATGGCTCGCCTGATACTTCTTAACAAACCATTCAACGTTCTTTGCCAGTTCACTGACAAAGAAGGACGACCCACTCTGGCCGACTTCGTAACCACACCCGGGGTATATCCAGCCGGGCGGCTCGACTATGACTCCGAAGGCCTGGTTCTGCTTACCGACTCCGGACCTCTACAGGCAAGGATAGCTGACCCTCAGCATAAGATGACAAAAACCTATTGGGTGCAGGTTGAAGGACGTCCTGATGATAGCGAAATTGATGCGCTTCGGAGTGGGGTCACCCTCAAGGACGGCCCAACCCGCCCTGCCAAAGTTGCCATTATTGAGCCACCCAACGTTTGGGAGCGAAACCCTCCGATTCGCTACAGGGAAAACGACGTCACCACCTGGCTACAAATCGAAATTTCAGAGGGGCGTAACCGGCAGGTCAGACGCATGACAGCCCATATTGGCCACCCCACTCTTCGTTTGATCCGGGCATCTGTCGGCCCCTGGTCACTCAGTGACATAGGCAAGCCCGGAGAGTTCACGTCCGTCGAGGTTCACATGCCAAAGAACTCCGGATCTCGCCGGAAGCCAACGAAACATAGCAGCAAGCCGACTCGACGCAACAGCACTCAACGCAAACGCTGAACCTCCAGCGCGGTAGCCATTCGAGCAGCCGCCAAAGATGCCTCATGCGAGCATTTCAGGTAAACTTCGCAGCTTGATTTTACCGGAGGCCTCATGACTGCCGAACGCTGGACACCGCACGCTACCGTAGCCACTATCGTCACCCGCGGGGACGACTTTCTCATGGTGGAGGAAATGAGCAATGGAGCGCGCGTCATCAATCAGCCAGCCGGACACATCGAGAAAGATGAAGCTGTTATTGATGCAGCCGTGCGTGAGACCCTTGAAGAAACCGGGTGGGAAGTGAAACCTACAGCCCTGCTCGGGTTTTACACCTACACAGCGCCCGCTAACGGTGTTACTTACCATCGGTATTGTCTTATTGCTGAAGCTATCCGGGAAGTACCAGGCGCAGAGCTGGATGAAGGAATTATCGGCCCATCATGGATGTCTATTGAAGAACTGAGGGGCGCCACCAATCTGCGTAGCCCCATGGTACTGACCTGCGCTGAAGACTACCTCTCGCGTAAACATTATCCGTTAGACCTGATTGTTGAGCATCCCTGAATGACAGACATCTCCAATACCAAAGTCATCGTCGGCATGTCTGGCGGTGTTGATTCTTCCGTATCTGCCTACCTGCTGATTGAACAAGGCTACCAGGTGGAAGGCCTGTTCATGAAGAACTGGGACGAAGATGATGGGACGGAATACTGCACGGCAAAAGAAGATCTTGCAGACGCCCAACAGGTCTGCGACACGCTTGGTATAAAGCTTCATCAAGCTAACTTTGCTGCAGAGTACTGGGATAACGTATTCGAACACTTCCTCCATGAATACAAGGCAGGCCGCACGCCGAATCCGGATATCCTGTGCAATCGCGAGATCAAATTCAAAGCCTTTCTTGAGTACGCAAAAGTACTGGGCGCTGACCTTATTGCGACCGGACATTATGTGCGTCGGGGGCAGCGTGGCGACGATACGGTCTTATTGAAGGGGCTCGATGGCAACAAGGACCAGAGCTACTTCCTGCATGCCGTCGGCGGAAAAGAGATCGCTATGACACTCTTCCCTGTTGGTGAGCTGGAAAAGCCTGAAGTTCGCAGAATAGCCGAAGAGAACAACCTGGTAACGGCCACCAAGAAAGACTCGACTGGCATTTGCTTCATTGGCGAACGTCGTTTTAAAGACTTCCTGAAGCAATACCTTCCTGCGCAGCCTGGTCGCATAGAGACACCTGAAGGTGAAGACATTGGCCAGCACAGCGGCTTGATGTATCACACTCTTGGCCAGCGTCAGGGGCTTGGTATTGGTGGCCTGAAGAATCACCCGGACGCTCCCTGGTTTGTTGCTGGCAAGGACCTTGAGCGGAACGTACTGATTGCCGTGCAAGGAAAAAACCACCCTTTGCTGTTTACCGACTGGCTTACTACTACTGAGGTGTTCTGGGTGAATGCCGCTCCGGATACGCCTTTGCGCTGCAAGGCAAAAGTAAGATATCGCCAGGACGATCAGGACTGTGTCATTGAAGCAAGTGGCACAGGATTTCGGGTAACGTTCGATAAACCACAGCGTGCAGTCACTCCCGGTCAGTCGGTCGTGTTTTATCTTGAGGATCTGTGTCTGGGCGGAGGCATAATTGAGGCAACGGGAAACAACTGATGACGACACAACAAAAACAACAAGCAATCGCCCTTGCTGCCGTATTTCAGGCTGCGTCACTCGTAGAGGAACTCGCCCGCACCGGCGACGTCCCCAGCGAAGCCACGCAGCCTATGATCGATAGTCTTTTTGTTCAGAATCCCGACAACTTCGATAGCATTTATGGCGACCCTGCCGAAAGCCTTGGGCGGGGGTTGGAGACATTACTGACGGTCAGCGACCGCGATGCTGGCCAGGTCAGCCCTGATGTCACCCGCTATGCATTGAGCCTGCTCCACCTTGAGAGAAAACTAAGCAAGGCTCCTGGGATGCTGGACGCCCTCGGGCAAGGCATTCAGCAGGCGTCCCGTCAGGCTGAGCATTTTTCGAATGCGCATCCTAATACTATTGCGGCACTCGCTGATCTGTACAAACAGACACTCAGTCAGCTGAGTTTCCGGATTCGAGTAACAGGCAACCCAACGTACCTGCAGAATGCGGGTACAGCCGACAAGGTTCGAGCCATTCTCTTATCTGGTATTCGTGCTGCAATTCTGTGGCGCCAAGTCGGAGGGCGCCGTTGGCAGCTGCTTTTCAGCCGTCGTCGTTACTCAGAAATATGTCGCGACCTCCTGACTGAATCGGACCATTCCTGATGAGCATTAATCGCCGTTTCAGTACAGCTCCGATGATGGACTGGTCTGATAAACATTGCCGTTACTTCTGGCGGCAGCTGACCAAAGACACACTGCTCTACACAGAGATGGTGACGACTGGCGCGCTGATCCATGGCAATCGTGACCGTTTTCTCGAATACAACGATATTGAACACCCGATCGCGCTCCAGCTAGGCGGCAGCAATCCTTCAGAGCTCGCCACCTGTTCCAGGTACGCTGAGGAATGGGGCTACGATGAGGTCAACCTTAACGTGGGTTGCCCGAGCGATCGCGTTCAGAACAACATGATAGGCGCATGTCTGATGGCTCATCCGCAGCTGGTCGCTGACTGTATTAAGGCTATGCAGGACAGTACCAGTATTGATGTGACCATTAAGCACCGGATCGGTATTGATGATCAGGATAGCTACGAGCACATGCGTGATTTTGTCGCCACCGTTGCTGAAACCGGATGCAAAACTTTTATCGTGCATGCACGAAAAGCCATCCTTCAGGGGCTTTCTCCAAAAGAAAACCGGGAAGTACCTCCTCTGCGCTACGATGATGTATACCGGCTGAAACAGGAATTTCCAGATCTTGAGATCATCATCAACGGTGGGATTAAGACTCACAAGCAGATCGCCGAAATCATGCCGCACGTCGATGGAGTTATGTTGGGGCGTGAGGCTTACCAGAATCCGTCAGTGTTGATCGATGCAGACGAGCTTTACTTTGGCAAGCCCGCCAATACAGAGTCGGCGAAGGATGCTGTGCGTGCACTCTATCCTTACATCGAGACTCTTTTAGCGAAAGGAGCCCCGCTCCATTACGTCAGTCGACACATTCTGGGGCTCTTTAATGGTCAACGAGGCGCAAGGTTATTTCGTCGCTACCTGAGCGAGCGAGCCCACCTTCGTGAGTCCGGCATTCAGGTTTTAGAGGAGGCACTGCAGCTGATTGACTGAATCACTCAGTCATCGCTGCATACTTCTCCCTGGCATCACTCAGGCCGCCAACATTCGTGATGTTGGTGTACCCTTCAGCCTCCAGCGCCCTCTGAGCAATACCGGCGCGATTACCCGAACGACAGTAAAGATAGATAGGTGTGTCCTTATCTTCGACAAGAGAAGCGATTCTATCGGTAATCTCGCCATGAGGAACATTGGTCGCCGCATCCAGGTGACCTGAGTTGAACTCCCCTTCGCTTCTGACATCCAGCCATACCGGTTCGGCAGCGAAAACAAGTGCCGAAGCAAACATCAATACGAGTGCAGCAATTACTTTCATAATCAACTCCAATTATCTGTTTTGTATCGTCTTTTACTTTTCTCAACGTTGTTGTCAATTGACCTTAACCTTGAGTTCCTACACTCTAAGATAAGTCAGACACACTTACATTACCAGCCTGGAATATAGAAATGAGCAAACTGGAAGCGCTACGAGGAATGACCGTAGTGGTCGCCGACACAGGTGACATCGAGGCAATAAAAACTCACAAGCCGGAAGACGCCACCACAAATCCGTCGCTCATTCTGAAAGCTGCAGCGATACCTGCGTACCGCCCACTCCTCGAAAAAGCAGCGCAATGGGCGTCATCTGCAAACAACAATGATTCCATGATTGCCAACGCCTGCGACTATCTGGCCGTTGCGATCGGAAAAGAAATTCTGGGTATTATTCCCGGCCTGATCTCGACTGAGGTTGACGCTCGCCTCTCCTTCGATACAGAAGCAACCATTGCCAAGGCAAAGAAACTTATTTCTATGTACGAGGCCGAAGGCGTTCCGCGCGAACGCGTTCTGATTAAAATAGCCTCTACATGGGAAGGCATTCAGGCAGCCCGTAAGCTTGAAGCGGAAGGCATTACCTGCAACCTCACACTGCTGTTTAATTTTCACCAGGCAATTGCTTGTGCTGAAGCGGGCGCAACGCTGATTTCACCCTTTGTTGGCCGCATCCTCGACTGGCACAAATCTAAGCTCCCCGATGCTGATTTTTCCGGTGACAACGATCCTGGTGTTCAGTCGGTCGCCAGAATCTACCGCTATTACAAAACCTACGGGCATAAGACCGTCGTTATGGGGGCCAGCTTCCGTAATACCGGCGAAATTGAAGCCCTGGCAGGCTGTGACAAGCTAACAATCAGTCCTGACCTGTTAGCAGAGCTGGCATCTGACGCGACGCCCTTGGTTCGCCGTCTTGAGCCACAGCTGAGCAGTGCAGACGAGGAAATCAAGGTCGACGAGGCAACATTCCGTTGGGCCATGAATGAAGACGCCATGGCTACTGAAAAATTAGCTGACGGTATTCGTCGCTTTGCTGCAGACCAGCAATTACTTGAGCAACAACTGACAGAACTTCTATGATTCGCAAGTTTTTCGAAAAACTCACCGGTGAGCAGTATGTGCCCGAGCCTCAGGACTCGGCTATCGCTGCCGCGGTTCTTATGACAGAAATCATTCGTGCTGATCATGATGTGGACGACACAGAAAAAGACGCGATGCGAGCCGCCCTTAAGAGCCTGATTCCCGAACGGGACGTCGAAGCGTTACTTACAGAGGCTTTTGATACGGTCGACGTTTCAAATGATTTACAGCGTTTCACATCTGCGATTCACGATCAGTGGGAAGTCGAGCAAAAGATGGAGCTTCTGGTCTCGCTATGGAGAATCGCCTACGCCGACAACGATCTGGATAAATACGAGGAGCACATGATTCGCAGGATTGCCGATCTTTTGTATATTTCTCATTCCGATTTTATCAAGGCAAAGATAACTGCACGTGATCACTGAACTGAAGTCGTGCTTTGACGACCTCAAAGCGCGCCTCTCTGATTTAACCGGGCACCTCAATACAGAACGTCCACACCACTTCTACCCTCTGAGTGATACCGAGCAGGCGATAAATCCAGACCCAATCCATTGGGCAAACGACCATCTCGCCGATCTCTGGTATATGTCTCATGAGCAGGACGGAAGAACAACGCGCAGCCGTCACGGGCTTATTCTCGCAAGCCCGGAAACCCAGTTACTGATCAAAGAGGTAAATGACTGCAAAGAGGCTTTTGCACGGGTATCGAGAACACTCCGGGGCACCTCTGAAACGAGCCTGAAGAGTGCCCTCAGTGCGCTTGATGCGCGCGGCTCGTCGTTTCGGAATCTCATTGGCAACGCAAGCGGACTTCGCCGCATTCACCTGAAACAATGCACAAGAACCCTTCCTCTCCTTGATGAGTATCCGGTGAGCTGCCGTTTTACCTGGTATGCCCATGGCCGGAGTATCAAGCGCATTTCAGTCAAAGAAGCCGAGCAGGCTTTGCTGGATATAGGTGAAGAGAAAGCACATGTACAAGCTCAGCTAAAAATACTTGGCAATCTCCCCCCAAGCTCAAAACTTGCCCAGGTCCAGACACTTGCACCGACAGTCAGAGCCAACGTTGTATTTCAGAGCGGGCGAAAATCACTTAACTGTCCCGTGCCGATCTTTGTTGCTACCGATAATCCGCATAGTGAGCTACCGAAGATAAAGGACGTTCCTCTAACGCCGCCCGAGGGGCGTAGTAGGAAAAGTAGAGAAGATAATCTGATTAGCGAGGCTCCGATTCTGCCCAGCTTGAGAGTTCACACTTACGAATAAGTACCACAAGGAACAAACAGCACAAGGAATAAGTACCGGTACGAAAGAGTAAGCTGACTCTGCTACAGCAGAGCCAGCCTTGTCGCATCAGAGCCTGTTCAGGCCATTGAGCGCTGCAACCCGGTAAGCTTCTGCCATTGTCGGGTAGTTGAATGTCGTATTGACGAAGTAACGAAGAGTATTCCCCTCACCCTTCTGATTCATAATGGCCTGGCCGATGTGCACAATCTCAGCTGCCTGGTCACCAAAGCAATGAATACCTAAGAGCTCCAGCGTCTGACGATGAAACAGTATCTTGAGCATACCCACGCCTTCGCCAGTAATCTGTGCACGTGCGATGTTCTTGAAAAAAGCCTGCCCGACCTCGTACGGAATCTTCTCTTCCGTCAGCTGTCGCTCGTTCTTACCGACCGACGAAATCTCGGGAAT
>NZ_DDKU01000021.1:25620-40343 GCF_002339775.1 Thalassolituus sp. UBA2590 | reverse complement strand
CCGACGAAATCTCGGGAATCGTATAAATGCCCGTAGGTACTTCATCGACAAAACGGAACTCCTCTGGCGACGAAATAATTGCCGCCGCTGCCCGGCCCTGATCATAGGCTGCAGATGCAAGTGCCGGCCAGCCAATCACATCACCAATAGCATACACATGGGGCACTGCCGTACGGTACTCACCATCGACATCAACCTGACCTCGGCTATTCGTTTCAAGCCCGACGTTCTCAAGACCGAGACCGCCTGTATTACCTGAACGACCTGCAGCCCAAAGGAAAGCATCCGCCTTCACTTTTTTACCCGAAACCATGGTCATAGTTACGTGACGCTCATTAGCTTCAACGGAAGAGAACTGTTCGCTGTGACGAATCAGAGCGCCCTTGTCACGCAAGTGATAGCTAAGCGCATCAGAAATTTCATCATCAAGGAAGTTGAGCAGGCGATCACCCGGGTGGATCAGGTCAACTTTAACCCCAAGGCCCGAGAATATTGACGCGTACTCACAACCAATCACACCTGCACCGTAAATAATAATGGTACGTGGCGTGTGCTCAAGGCTGAGAATGGTGTCTGAGTCATAAATACGTGGATGATCGAAATCGATCCCCTTCGGACGCCAGGGGCTTGAACCTGTCGCGATGACAAATTCATCGGCAGTCAGACGGGTATTGGCCTGAGCACCGGCCATAACGTCCAGCGTGTGCTCATCAACGAACTGAGCCTTGCCTGTATAAACGCTGACGCGATTGCGGCCATAAAACTCAGTCCGCAATTTCACCTGCTTGGCAATGACCTTCTCAGCGCTTTTCAGGACCTGAGGGAAAGAGAACCAGCGCGGCTCCCCGATTTCCCGGAACATTGGGTTGGTATTGAACTGAATGATCTGCTTAACCGCATGACGGAGGGCTTTGGATGGAATCGTCCCCCAGTGGGTACAGTTACCACCAACCATTTTCTTGTCTTCTACGACAGCGACTTTCTTGCCCTTTTTGGCTGCATTCATCGCAGCCCCTTCACCCGCAGGGCCTGCACCTATAATGACGACGTCGTAATGGTATTCCGCCATGAATCTGAAACTCCGTTATAGCAATCAGTTATGTCTATTGTAGGCAATAATCAATGAACTGCTGGATTAGCGCTTAGTTGCATCATAAAAATCGGCACCATCGGATGCCTTGGCTGCCTCTTTGCTCTCTTTTTCGCAACGCGACTTATCGCCACCACAGACATCACAGGCCTGTTCCATGCCGATAGCGCTCATGCCGCCGCACGAACCTGATATAGGTTTACGCCCCATAATCACACCAATAGCCATAGCAGCAACAATGGTGAGCATAACACCGAAGGCAACAAGAATTGTCGACATAATCAAACTCCAGAATGATATGGCTGATCAGTGGCCCGCAGAGCCAAACATCCGCTCAAATGCTGATGAAGAGGCTTCTTTGAAACCATCGCCATCACGAATAATAAAATAAGCCGGCAGGTCATTCGCTTCCGCCAGCGCCATGGCAGCCTCAGGCCCGGCCACGTTGAGTGCTGTAGCCCAGGCGTCTGCCAGAGAACAGGTTGGAAGAATCACACTGACCGACGCCAAAGCGTGACGAATCGGATAACCCGTCAGTGGATCAATTGTGTGTGAATACCGTTGACCATTTTCTTCAAAATAGTTCCGGTAATCTCCCGATGTAGCGACCGCGTGATTTCCGGGTGCGATGATTTTCTGGGCTGAATGACCGACTTCCATTACGGGCCGCTCAATTGCGATACGCCAGTCACCCGAGGGTTTGGCACCTCGGATACGGACCTCTCCACCGATTTCAACAAGATAGTCGCTTATCTCCATGGCTTCCAGGAGTAGACCTATGTCATCAACAGCCCAACCTTTAGCAACCGCAGACAGATCGATGTACAGCGGCACGTCCATCAGAATCTCGTTTTTCTCCTTATCGAGAGCAAGCTTATTCATACCTGTCATCTCAAGAAGCTGATCTACCTCTGCCTGGCTTGGTACGCCCTCTCGCTCTTCTGGCCCGAACCCCCACAGATTCACCAAAGGCCCTACGGTTACATCAAGACGCCCCATACTGTATCGGTTGATGTAGCTGGCGTCCTGAAGCACCGACATTAATTCCGGGCTTACTTGCACGGGCTTTCCCGCCAGCGTCTCAGAATTGGAATTCAGGCGCGACAGTTCAGAGTTCTTTTCATACGTAGAGAAGACTGAAATCAAGTGGGCGAGCCTGTCCTCAACCTGCTCGTGTACCTCTGTCGGTGTCGCCTCGCCACCAAACCAACTGATGTGATACTGCGAACCCATAGTAAACCCAGAAATACGGCGTAGCTCTGACTGAGGTTCAGAGCAGGAAGCCATGAAGACAACACTCAACAGGATTACTAAGACAGTCTGGAGGTTCTTATTCATTGAAACAAAAGCCTTTTTCATAATTGCACGAAGTATACAGAGTGACTGTAACTTCCACCACGATGGAGAGTTGCTTTTCCGTCTTATACCCAAAAGCATGGGAAGAATTACGAAATAGAATGACAAAATAACTTAACGGTTATATTTCAGATGCAAACCATACGATATAATGAGACTGAGAATTGCTTTTGAAACGATACATCGAGTACCGGACACCATGTCGAACAATGCAGAATCTATGTCAGACGAAATGCTTGAGCTGATTGCACAGAGATTCAGACTCCTGTCTGACCCAATGCGGCTGAAAATACTTCACCAACTACAGAGCGGCGAAAAGTCTGTCACTGAGCTGGTAGAGAACACCGGCGCATCCCAGCCTAATGTCTCCAAACACCTGTCGACTCTGCGCACTCACGGCCTCGTGAAACGTCGCCAGGAAGGCAATATGGCATTTTTCAGTATTGCTGCGCCTTTCATTTTCGATGTATGCAACACAGTATGCGACAGCATGAAGAGCGAGTGGGAACAGCGGTCGAGTCTGCTAGGTAGCTGAATCGCTCATTATGACGGGAGCGACCAGATCGTGCGCGCTCCCTGCCTCACATGCTCGACATACCCTTCTGATGACCAACCATCCAAAACTCTTCTGAATTGATTCCGCTCGATACGAACACCATCCACTGCATGACTTCCGGGGTTATCCGACAGCAATCTCGCCTTAACCTCAGCAGTCAAAACCTGTTCCATATGCGTTCTGAGACGATCTTCACTGGCACCGAGACGCAACAGCGGCAGAACGCTTCTCCAGATTCTGTCTGTCTTCATAGGTAGCTTAACCAGCTGGTGAGCAAGATTCCCTCCGCGATACACGTTGGCCTGTGCAATCAGTTCGATGTCTTTTCTTGGTGGAGTACCAAGTGGCGCAACTTTCGTTGGAAACGAACGTTCTGCCGCCCGGATGCGCGCACTGTCGTCGGCAACGGGCGCAAGAGCCTTAACATCGCGCTCCCAGTTCTTCAGGAGAGTTTTCACATGGACGCTCAGTTCATCCAGTAAGTGCCAGATTTTGCCTGACACCTGGCTCCGCACTTGCTGACGCAACTCCTGTAGCCTGACGTCACTAGTACGGCTGCCATCCATGCCCGTCTGCATCAGATAGTAAACAGGTTTGTGCAACGACTGTGCATAAACCAGCTCACGGTGCTGAAAGCTAATCCCAGTCGGCGTGGTTGGGCCATAGCTCTCACCCAGCAAAAGCAAGAAGGTGTCCGCCTGAGCAATCTGCTTCTTCACTAATTCCCAATCGTACTGAGCGTAGCGTGCATCCCAGGCAAGTCCTGCGCCCACAGCACCGGCAAGGGCGATGTGTCGATCGACCTCAAAGCGCGCTGCGGCATCATCTGGCAGGCTGGACACATAGATTAGTAGATAGTCTTTGCTCGGCATTTCCGTACGAAAGATAGGGTTCTGTTAAGGTCGCAACTATAACAGCCCAGACAGATTCAGGACATAGATAATCGTCGTCACCGTCACGCCTGACCCTAGCGTAGACAAAGCGATCACATCCGCCGTTAGACGGCTATCAGCATTCATACTCTTAGCCATAACAAACGCGGCAGCTGCGGTAGGAGAGGCAAACATAAGAGCAATCACTCCCAGCGCCGCCCCGGTTATCCCGATATAAACTGCGGAAATAATAATCAACGCGGGCAATGCAACCAGTTTAAGGGCAACGGCAGACCAGACCACCGAGTCCGCTACCAGCGCCCGACTCATTGTCAGTGACGCACCAATTCCTATAAGAGCCAGAGGGAGTGTTAATCCGGCAAGAATATCGCCGGTCTGAAGAAGCACCTGAGGCAGTTCCAGACCCAGACTGCGGACGACACCGGCAAGTGCAATGGCGATAATCAAGGGGTTACGGGCAGTCGTCATCAGCTGCTGCCCCCAGGAAATATCCCTGTCCCCGGACGCAAGTACCCAGACAGAAAGAAGATTATAAACCGGCGTAACCACAGCCAATACGAGCGCTCCCAGTATCGCGCCCTCTTCCGGGTATGCATTGAGGCACAGCGCAAGCCCGACAATCCCCAGGTTAGACCGGAAAGCCCCCTGAACAAAGGCCCCATGACGATACGGTGCGACCCCCATAATCTTCGATACGACAAAGACAAGCACGAAGGCACCCAGTGAAGCTGCCAGAGAAAACCACACCAGAGGCAGGTGCTGAGAAACCGCCATGTCAGCGGTAACAATCGCCAGAAACATGAGCACTGGCAACGACACATTGAACACAAGTCGCGATGAGGTCGCTACGAAAGCATCATCGATATGCTGTTTATGCCGGAGGTAAACACCCAACACGACAAGCAGCACGACGGGCACAGTAATGGATAGAGTCTGGATAAGCAGTGAGATATACATGGTGCGGAGTATACACCCGATGAAAACAGCATGTGAGTCAGGTAAAATGCGGTTTCACTTTTCCTGAAGCAGCCACCATGACCCGTAAAAAGAAAACCCGCTCGCTATCGCGCATCCATCAGGTGAAAACCGGAAGCATCAAAAAGCTAAAGCGAGAGGCTGGCACCGATCGTCAAAGCGGCAAGCGTACCAGCAAAAAAAATAAGTCTGTCTTCGAGAAGTTCCTTGAGTCGAATCCAGAAGCCAAAAAGCAACTGAAAGTCGACCAGGAAGCAGCAGCACGCAAGAAAGAAGCTACGCAGCGTGTGGATTCGCAAAAAGACCGTGAACACAAGCGCGAAGAAGAAACCAAAGAAAGAGATCCAGATCTGCTTAGCCTGCTGGACAACAATAAGCGCGACGAAGACCTGTACTGATGCCCCACTGGCCTAAAGCCGATCTGAACCTTCGGTGCTATCCCGATGTGCCTGCTAACGTCAGCATGCCTTGGGATGCTGCTGATGAATTCCTGATTAATGAGGCGGCCCAGCCGGTCAGCCTCATATTGAATGATCGCTACGGCGCCCTGTCCTGCGCGTTTCCAGAGGCTCAGATATGGCATGACAGTTTCTGCGCCCAAGTAGCGACACAACAGAACCGGAGCGAAAACGGACTGTCGGAAGCAGAGTTTCTAAGCCACCCTGACCTGTCTGATGCCTTCGCTCATGTCAAATCTGACGGTGAAAACTCAACGGTCCTGATCCGTATTCCTAAGCAGAAAGAGCAGCTGGCAGAACAACTGCACTACCTGTCGAGGGTGTCTCCTGATGCCACGGTTCTTCTTGCCGGAATGGCGAAGCACATCCCAATACCACTATTAAACTGGCTTGAGGAGCATGCTGGCTACTACGAACAGCTGCCAGTAGTGCGCAAGGCCAGACTGATAAAAATACGAGGGTTAGCCGGATTCAGAGACCTGCTACCATCCACCCGCAGCTATGAAATCAACGGCTTTTCCCTGTCAGCACCGGCCGGGGTCTTCTGCGGTGATCGCCCAGACCCTGGGGCACGTGCAATGCTGAAGCACTTACCTTCCAACCAGACCGGAATTATCTGTGATCTTGGGTGTGGTAACGGCATTCTCTCAGTACATCTTGCCAGCAACAATCCGGAAGCAACCATCATAGGTACCGACGACTCTCAGCTGGCAACCCTCGCAGCCAGAGAAAACCTCAGGGCCAACTCTCTGAAGGGTGATATACGTCAGGGCAACATTTTGTCGTCGGTTGAGGAAACCCTGGATACGGTTATCTGCAACCCGCCATTTCACGATGGCCACAAGCAGCTGACCTCCATCGCCGAGAGCATGTTTCACGAAAGCTTTCATCAACTACGTAGTGGCGGCGAACTCCTCGTCGTCGCCAATCGCCACCTGCCCTACACCAAAGTGCTGAAGCGGCTGTTCAGAAATGTAGAACTGATTTCCGATGATAAACGCTTCAATATTTACCGCTGCGTTCGTTGATGCTCGTCTTTCCACTCATCAGTTTTGCTTACGAAACAGACGTTAAAAACAGTCGTTTTATCGCTGAAGTAATGCCAGTAACCGAGACTGAGGCGATCAGAGCACGCCAGCAGGAACTGAAAGACGCGCACCCGAAAGCCAACCATGTGTGCTATGGCTTTCGCGTGATGAATGCCGAAGGCCAGGTTTCTGAAGGATTCAGTGACGATGGTGAGCCCGGAGGAACCAGCGGTCCGCCAATACTGAGAGTGATGCAGCATCACGACCTGATCAACTGCGCGATTCTGATTACTCGATACTTTGGCGGTATAAAGCTGGGAATGGGCGGTCTTCAGCGTGCATATAGCGGCTCAGCATCAAATGCCATCATGAATACCGATCAGGAAAACTGGGTTGAATGGCGACCTGTCAGCTCAGTTTGCCTGAGCTGCGATTTCAAAAATGAAGCGCAAGCCCGCTACATCGCGGGCGAAGCAGGCGCCAGCATCGATAAAGAAGAGTACTCTGCGACTGGTGTTACCCTGACATTATCAGTCACTGAGGATCAGGAAGCCTTCCTGCGAAATCACCCGGATGCAAGGTTATTCGAAATCGTGTCAGGCACGCCTTAGAATTTCTGGAATCTCGCATGGCTCGCGGACGGGGTGAATATTGATATTACCAACGCCTGCGCCAGCCAGACGGTTGTAGATATCGCATGGAGAAGCTTCAAAACGCAGGCACAGTACCGATTTATCCGCGCATATACGTCTCACCGAATGAACGCGACATACGCCTAGACTTTCAAGGTGGGCTTTCTGCTCGTCGTTAGAGGCGCGCAATTGCATCTCGAATTCACGAAACCGGCCACTCTCATCCCTCAGTTCTGCGAGTTCACGCTGATTGATTACGCTCTCAAATCCCATTGGGGTGAGCTGATTAATATCGACTGATAGTTGCGTGCCAGAAACATCTACCAGTGTAAGCTCAGTATTCATAGGCCTTGCCGCTTAACTGTACACATAATAGACAATAGACAACGCTGAGATTTATGCAAAGTCAATACTACATGGCACGCCACTTTGTAAAACGAGAACTGTCATACATGCTTCACCATAACCTTGTGATCAAGCTCTCATTGCTACTTTTTCTGTACAATAACCTCCTACCAATAATCACGGAGCTCAATCAGTGCCATCCGATACACACCTCAGTCCGATTGCCCGCAGTGCCTGGTGTCTCGCGCTTATCGACAGCTGCATTCCACATCTGACTCTTGAAGAAAGCGAGACTGCTTCAAACTTTGATCACTGGAAAAAAGCAATATCAAAACTCAGGGCTTTCATCAGCGGTGAGTTGAAGTCAGAGTCGAACCTTGAACGCTTCTACAACGCATTTTCTGACTGGGAAGCCACCTTCGAGAACACTGACTCCCTCAATGGACGCATCTCTGCTTTGGTGTTTTCTGCGACCCACACAGCGTTTGCGGCTCTGTTTGATGAAGATTCGGATGACACCTCACTCATACGAGGCAACATTAACGATCTCCATCAGGAGCTTGAAGCTCTCGGCGGCGACGGTGAAGGACTGGCCGACTATTGGAAGGAGCTGGACAGCGAATGGACATCAGCCCTGAGCAATGTAAAGCAAAGGCCTATCTCTGGTGCCATTCTGCGCTCGCTCGCAGACGTTGACACCTCGCCTTTCGGGTTGTCCTCCTGATCCGTCGCAGCTGCCAGAAATACTAAATTATGCTAGTCTCCGCGCTCGAATTTGCGCGGAGGCTACACCATGACCTTTACCCCAGAACTGCTATCGCCCGCTGGTACGCTGAACAACATGAAATACGCGTTTGCCTACGGTGCTGACGCTGTATACGCCGGCCAGCCAAGATACAGCCTTCGCGTGCGTAATAACGACTTCAACATGCAGAATCTTGCCACAGGGATTGAGTACGCTCACAACCTTGGCAAGCAGTTCTATGTCGCCAGCAATATTGCGCCACACAACTCAAAGATCGCGACCTATATGCGCGACATTGAACCCGTCATTGAAATGAAGCCGGATGCGCTGATCATGTCAGACCCCGGCCTGATTATGATGGTCAAAGATAAGTGGCCGGATCAGGTCATTCACCTCTCCGTTCAGGCGAACGTCGTCAACTGGGCCAGCGTCGAGTTCTGGCGTCGTCAGGGTGTCAGCCGGATCATTCTGTCGCGCGAACTGTCGATTGAAGAAATCGCTGAAATCCGCGAAAAGTGCCCCGAAATGGAAATCGAAGTTTTCGTTCATGGCGCACTCTGCATCGCCTACTCAGGACGCTGCCTGCTGTCAGGCTACATGAACCATCGCGACCCCAATCAGGGTACCTGCACCAACGCTTGCCGCTGGAAATACGACGCCCACGAAGCGGAAGAAACCGCCGGCGGCGATGTTATTCCGAAAGGCGTCAATGAATTCGACCCAACCCTCGGGCGCGGCGCAACATCGGATAAGATATTCCTGCTGCAGGAAGGCAACCGCCCTAACGAATACATGCCCGCGTTCGAAGACGAGCACGGCACCTACATCATGAATTCGAAAGACCTGCGCGCCATTCAGCATATCGAGAAACTGGTCGAGTTGGGTGTTCACTCTCTGAAAATTGAAGGTCGCACTAAGTCGCACTACTACGTTGCCCGCACTGCACAGGCGTATCGCAAAGCCATTGACGACGCAGTGGCAGGCAAAGGCTTCGACCGGGGCCTGATGGAAACCCTTGAGAACATGTCGAACCGTGGCTACACCGAAGGCTTTTTCCGTCGACATGTGCACGACGAATACCAGAACTACGAGCGCGGGAACTCAGCCTCAGTACATCAGCAGTTCGTGGGTCAGGTGACCGAAGTCCGCGATGGTCGTTTAACCGTTGAAGTGAAAAACCGCTTCCAGAACGGCGATACCGTTGAGCTGATGACCACCGCGGGCAATGTGACTTACACGTTGAATGACATCCGCGACACCGGTGGCAATCCGCGCGACGACGCACCGGGCTCCGGCTTTATTGTCACCCTTCCGGCAGACGGTCTTGAGCACTTGCCGATGAAGCGTGCCATGCTGATCCGCAACCTCCCAGATGCTCCAGACCAAAGCGCAGTGATCGCCGCCGAACAGGTGACGCCAGCATCATGACTGAGGGTCGGCACACCTCACAGCGGGATACCCGCCACATACCGAACGACGGCCTGATCCCGCCGCTCTATATCGACGACGACATCATCGTCGTCAACAAGCCTGCCGGCCTGCTAAGCGTGCCGGGGCGGTACCTGAAGGACTCCTGCGTCAGTCGACTCGAGGAACGCTATGGCGAGATTCTGGTGATTCACCGGCTGGATCAGGACACCTCTGGCATTCTGGTGTTTGCCCGCGACAAAAAAGCGCTGAATACCGTCCAGCGCCAGTTTGAAGCCCAGACCACGCGCAAAGTCTACGAAGCGGTCGTGATGGGAGAAGTATCCGGCAATCAGGGGTGCATCAACCTACCCATCATCGTCGACTGGCCAAATCGTCCACGCCAGATGATCAGCCACACGGACGGCCGTTATGCACTGACACGCTGGCAAAAACTCTCTGTGGAGAACGGTAATACCCGCGTCGCGCTGTTTCCGAAGACCGGTCGTTCGCATCAGTTACGCCTGCATATGCAGCAGATCGGACACCCGATTGTTGGCGATACGCTTTACGCAGGCGATGCTGCGGAGTCAGAACCAAGACTTTGCTTGCACGCGAAAGAGCTGGATTTTGGTCACCCAGCAACGGGGGAGCGCATGGAGTTCAAATTGGAGCCCGGCTTTTAAACAGAGTCAGCAGTCAAAGCCACTGATCCTCCCGGCGAACCTCCCGCGCAAACGCCGATGAAAACGCTTTAAGGCGTGATTTCGCCAGGACATTTCGTCCCTCTGCGTTTCGGGTATAGATTAACTCTGCCGGCCCGACATACCGCTCCCAGTTTCGATGAAAGGCCTCAGCATTACTTTTATTCAAGGCCAGCTTCAGCGGTACTGCATGAAAGTCAGAGCGGCCATAACTACCCTTTCGTCTGATCAAGTACCTTGGTGAATCAATTGGGCTGACGACCTCAGCTAAAGCATCAGAAAACATAGACGATTCATAAAAGGTACCACCTAACATTCCAACAAAGTAGGTTCCATCTGCGTGCTTTATTCGCTCTACAAATAGCTGTTTCCTTGGGGTTTCGATGTATCCAGCCTCTGCGAGACTTGAGGCAACCGCTTCACCAATTTGTCCCAGAGAGAGGGTCGGCCGTCATCCTGGAAAAATTCACCAAAGCTGGCCTAACCTACTGTTTTTATTGAAAATATCCGAGACAAGTTTTTAGGTGGCCGGTAAAACTCCCAAATTTAGCCACTTCGAATGCAAACCCCTGGCGCCACTCGATTTTTTGGAAATTACGCGCAATTACGCATGGTATGCGTAATTCGATATAACGCTGACTTCTGCTATCGATTTGCACCGCTCTTTGGGCTAAAATTGCGCAGCCGACCGGGTATGAGCCCTCTCTGTCGGAAAACAGCAATAGGGTCTGCGAAGCGCCTGAGGTGGCCAGCGATAAGAGCAAATACCCTACTGAGCCTGAGAGCAGCAGGTCATCCACTGGCTTCCGGGGTTTTACTTCTTTCTTCCAGTAAACGATTCATCATTTCTGTCTTAATTGAGATTTCCGTTTCCAGCTTGCCAATCGATACAGACGCCTGGGCTTTCCAGGCGAGCAGCTCTTCATTCAGCCTTTTAAGCTTATCGAGTTACTCTGATTGTTTTTCGAGCTCGGATAGTTGGGTTTTGAGTGACTCGACTTCTGCTGATTTCGACTCCAAATTTGTTATTAGTTTGCGCTGCTCGGCTTCCAGCTTTGCAACCGTTTTCTGTGTGGCGCCAAGCTCAGCTGCCAATCTTCCGTTGTCTTTGTTCAGCTGCGTGATATCACCCTGCTTAACAGAGAGTGTTTGATTTAAAGTCCTGATTTCAGCTTGCAATTGCTGTACTTGGTGCTCATGTTTTCGTTGATCTTGCTCACGCTGATCCTTAACGGATTGCCGGTAATGCTCCATCTCTTCGCGGTTGTGACGATGCTTTTCTTCCAGTGACTCGATCTGAGCCTGCTTCTCGGCTAACAGTACTTGAAGCTTTTCGTTGGCTTGATTGGCTTTGGCAGCATTTGCTTTCAACGTTTCTTCGGAGGCTTTGCTGGCATCATGATCGGAGAGCACGACTTTCAGCTCACGCTCTTTTGTTTCTAAAGTGTTATTTGTGTTGGCAAGCGAGCTTTCGAGTTCTTGAATGCGATCGGTAAGTGACCTTACCTGGCTTTGATGCTTGGTTTGATGTTCTTCAACTAGAGATTGAGCCTCCTGGCGGAGCACTGAGGCAAGGCGTCCGACAAGCTCTTTTATAGGCTGGCTGAGCAGAGCCTCATCATCCAATCGAGCTGACGCCTCTTCTTCGATCTCGCGCAAATAACGATGGATTGTGGACCTAGAGCCGGTA
This sequence comes from Thalassolituus sp. UBA2590, assembly GCF_002339775.1. Taxonomy (NCBI): domain Bacteria; kingdom Pseudomonadati; phylum Pseudomonadota; class Gammaproteobacteria; order Oceanospirillales; family Oceanospirillaceae; genus Thalassolituus; species Thalassolituus sp. UBA2590. The sequence goes on along the minus strand of NZ_DDKU01000021.1, from coordinate 28,464 downwards.
TTTCCCAGCTCTACGCGAATTGCGTCCCAAATCGATGACCGATCGGGAATTTTTTAAAATAGATTACTCTTTTTTCTTAAACGTAATGTTTATCGCTCTATCGGGCGTATTTATATATTGGTGGTATTCGAAAAAAGAAGGGTCGATGTCAGCAGATAGAAGTATTGGGGACTGGATATTGCTGGTGTTACAATCATTGCTTATGCTTGGCTGGCGATTGGTTTGGTGGTGCTCCCACTTGCACAATAATGAATCCATAGTCACGAGAGTAGTCACATCTACAGAATACTTGCTCTAACAGCCACTTAAAAATGCCTAGAGGGAAACGTTATGCTTGATATAGCAGAAGAAAATGAACTGGTCCGAATTAAAGCCAGAGGTACGCCCGGAGGTTCAGATTATGATCGCTTCGTGCCGATCTTCGAGCGCATAGCGGCCAAGGAATCAGCTTCAGTTCCCATGCTCATCGAGCTCGCGTCCAACTTCTCCGGCTGGGACTTAAGCGGCCTTTGGCGCGATTTAAAGTTCGATGCGAAACACCAGGATAAGTTTGGCCGAATTGCTATCGTGGGTAACAAGAACTGGCAGGAATGGGGAACGAAGCTTTTCGACCCATTATTCCCCTCCGCTGAAATGCGCTTTTTTGACTCCAATGAAATAGACAGCGCTGAATTATGGGCGAGTGCTGGTCATGGAGATATTGCCTATGAGTGAAGCCAATTTTGATCTCGATTCGGCTGACAAGCGTCGCACGCTTTGGATTGTGCTCTGGCTAAACGTGGCTATCGCGGTGGGGTTCTTGGCGACGGGTTTTGTCGGTGACTCCAACGCGCTTATCGCCAACGGCCTTGATAACTCATCCGACGCTATTGTGTATGGATTAAGTCTGCTTGCCTTATCTCGTTCTCGCACGTGGAAGCGCGGCGCGGCACGTTTTTCCGGGATTATGCTATTAATCTTCGCCGGCGGCGTGGTGCTAGATGCGATTCGTCGCTATTTTGAGGGATCGGAACCTGCGGGCGCAATGATGATGACGATGGCTGTCATCGCAGCGGTGGTGAATCTTCTGTCACTCTACCTGTTGAAGAAATTGCAAAGTAAAGATGTAAATTTGCGCGCAGCGACCACTTTCAGCATGAATGATTTTGTCGCAAATGGCGGCGTGATACTTGCGGGCATCATTGTTATCTGGACAGGTTCAAATTTGCCGGACTTGCTGGTAGGGATCGCTGTTGCATGCATTGCACTCTATGGTGGCATCGATATTTTGCGGGATGCTCACATGGATAAACATGATGAGCATGGCAACAAGCATGGCGAATAAAGCAAGTATTTACGAGCATCACAAAAACGCAACGGCGATCAATACACTGATTCCACAAGGCGGCGGTGATCATTATCAAAACCATCGCCGTCCTGGAGAATAGATCGCCTGCCGGCAATACCCGAAAGTCATTTCATCCTCCAAAATGTTCGTATTAAAAAGCGCGAATAACTTTGCCCCCTATTCGGATTTATTGGTGGCTGACCGGCGAGAGTCTAGAGTGCTTTGTTGATCAAAGCGTCTATTTGCTCAATAGTCTTTTTGCCCCGTACGACCTTGCCATTAACAACAAACGTGGGCGTACCGATTATATCAAATTCTGTTTTGGCTTGCAGTTGCACGGCTATTATAGCCTGGTCTTGACTCGGATCATTGATGCAGGCATAAAAGTCTTCCTCATCTATGTTGAGGGCGGCAGCCTGCTGAATCAGCGCTCTGTCAACATCATCCGCCTCGGCCCAAGCTCCTACTCGCGCGAACAACACATCTAGCATCTTATAGTATAGGTCACCAGCACAGCGCGCAGCCACCGCGCCGCGTATTGCCGCATTGCTGGTTGGAAAATTACGATAGATAAAACGCACTTGGCCAGTATCGATATATCGTGATTGTATGTGCGGCAGTACTTCTCTGTGAAAATAGATGCAGTAGTCGCATGTTAACGAGCCGTACTCGATGATAGTCACCGGTGCCTGTACGCGGCCAAGCGCAACCTCGTCATCAGCAGTTACCGGATATACTGACAGCATCACAATGGTAAAAAGCAGAAATTGAATCCATAAAGTTGGTATTTTTTTCAAAAGTATTTTCATTATATTTCCCTTGCTTTGAAGTTGCTGACGGCAATTTCAGGCCTCTGTTATTATAAATAATTTAGTACATCAGCTAATCGCCACGACGACTCAGCCGGAGTTAGCTACCCCGGCTTTCGCCGGGGTATGACAATTATTTGCTAACTTTGTTATCTCGGCGGTGGACCCACTGATACAGCACCGGAAGTACGAGCAAGGTTAAGATAGTTGAAGAGATAATCCCTCCAATCACAACTGTCGCGAGTGGTCGTTGAACCTCTGCACCGGTACCGGTATTCAGTGCCATCGGCACAAACCCCAAACTTGCGACAAGTGCCGTCATTAAGACTGGCCGTAGTCGGATCATGGCTCCGTCTACGATGGACTGGGTCAATTCTCCCGTCTCATGCCAAAGTTGACGTATGAAAGCGAGCATCACCAGACCATTCAAAACGGCTACGCCTGATAAGGCAATGAACCCAATGCCAGCAGAGATCGATAACGGCATATCACGTAAATACAGTGATAACACGCCACCAGTGAGCGCGAGGGGCACACCACTGAAAATAATCAATGCGTCTTTGAGTGATGCAAAAGCCATGACCAGTAAACCCAAAATCACCATCAAAGTGAGTGGCACCACAAGGGATAGTCGCTGACTGGCCGATTCCAACTGTTCAAAGGTGCCGCCGTAATCTAACCAGTAGCCTGGAGGGATATCGGCTTTTT